>JAYTXB010000440.1:0-2596 GCA_043743205.1 Schlesneria sp. | reverse complement strand
CCATCTGCTCTCGCTTCAGCATGATGACGGGCATTGGTGTGCCGAGTTACAAGGCGACACGATCCTCGAATCCGAGTACATCCTGCTGTTGGCATTTCTCGGTCGAGGCCAGTCGGTGCGAGCGCAGGAAGCGGCGGCGTATATGCTCGCGCAGCAGTCGGCTCACGGCGGCTGGTCGATGTTTCCCGGCGGTCCCATCGAGATCAGTGGCTCGGTCAAAGCGTACTTGGCGCTCAAGATTACCGGTCACAATCCTCACGCCGACTACATGGTCCGCGCGAGAGAAGCGATCGTCCGCGCGGGAGGCATCGAGCGTGTGAATAGCTTCACACGGTACTACCTCGCGATGCTGGGACTGATCCCGTACTCGGTCTGTCCGGCGGTCCCGCCCGAGATGATCCTGCTGCCGCAATGGGCACCGTTCAACATCTACGAAATGTCAGCTTGGTCGCGCACGATCATTGTCCCGCTGAGCCTGCTCTGGGCGTGCCAGCCCGAGACCAAGCTTCCCGCCGAACACCGTATCGACGAACTCTATGCCTCGCCCACGAAGACAATGCCGCGTGAGATCGGCGGCGTGAATCAAGAGGGAGCCGCGCGCGGCTGGATCAACTGGACGAAGTTCTTTCAGCGCGTGGACCGAGCGATCAAGCTGGGCGAGCGACTCGGGATCAAGCCGCTGCGCAAGCGAGCCGTCGCGAAGTGCGAACGCTGGATTTTGGATCGACTCGAAATGAGCGACGGCCTCGGCGCGATCTTCCCGCCCATCGTCTGGACGATCATCGGCCTGAGATGCCTCGGCTATGCCGACGACTCGCCCGTGATCCAGCAGCAGATGAAAGAGCTCGACAAACTCGTCATTCGCGAGAATGAGCAAGTCCGCTTGCAGCCCTGCTTCTCGCCCGTGTGGGATACGATCATCTCGACGATTGCTCTGCGCGACGCGGGGGTCTCGCGGCATGATCCCGCGATCCGCAAGGCCATCGACTGGATTCTGTCGAAGGAAGTAAAGCATCCCGGCGACTGGTCGCTCTCGCATCCGGGGATCGAACCGGGGGGCTGGTACTTTGAGTACAACAACGAGTTCTACCCGGACATCGACGACACCTGCATGGCGCTCATCGCACTCGGTAAATGTTTGCCCGAGGGCCTCGGTACCGACTGGACGATGGAGCTGTTCGACGAACCGAAGTCTGGCGGTCGCTTACCGCAATCGGATGACCAGCCGATCGTCTTCAGCGGACGCTCGGCCACGGCCGAGCAGGCGATCGCCGAGTTGCAAGCGGCCACGCCGATGGTGCAAGCGCTGCGTCGCGGCGTTCGCTGGCTGAAGTCGATGCAGAGCAAGGACGGCGGGTGGGGTGCGTTCGATGCCGACAACACGCGCGAAGTGTTGACCAAGGTTCCGTTCGCCGACCACAACGCGATGATTGACCCAAGCACCTCGGACATTACAGCGCGCGTTTTGGAATCGTTCGCGGGACTCGGCATCCCCGCCGATAGCGACATTCACCAGCGTGCGTTCCACTTCATCTGGCGCGATCAGCAGCATGACTTCTGCTGGTACGGCCGCTGGGGCGTGAACTATCTCTACGGGACTTGGCAGGTGCTAGTCGGCCTGATCGCAAACGGTGTCTCATCCGAGGACTCGCGGCTGCGTCGCGCGGTCGAATGGTTAAAGTCGAAGCAGCAGTCGTGCGGTGGCTGGGGCGAGACGGCAGCCAGTTACGACGACCCCAGCTTGCGCGGGACCGGCATCCCGACGGCGTCTCAAACCGCATGGGCGTTGCTCGGCCTGATTGCTGCGGGTGAAGCCGACTCACACGCCGTGCAGCGCGGCGTGGACTATCTGCTCAGCACGCAGCAACCGAACGGCACGTGGCACGAAACCGAGTTCACCGGCACCGGCTTCCCACGCGTCTTTTACCTGCGTTATCACTACTACAGCCTCTACTTCCCCCTGATGGCACTCGCCCGTTACGCGACCGCGACGAACGGCGGCAAGTAGCGCTCACTCGGTGAGTCCACGCGAACAGGACGCCGCCCAGTGGCCACCGTCGAATGCGGCCCCGTTTCAGGACCGGCGCATCAATCACTGGCGGGATCGCACTTTTCGTCGAGGTGATCTGGGTGCCGTTTCTTGTTCTTCATCCGTGCTCCGGCCCTGCCATCCGTGCGATTGATTTCCTTCAGATCAAGTGATTGCACGGATGGCAGGGCCGGAGCACGGATGAAAGCCAATGTCGCCAATTGTTGGTACGCCGATCCTTACTTCTCAGCTCGTGCGGACGGGATGTTCATCAGCAAGGCGACCGCAGCGCCCACGGCCAACGCGGCGGTGATGAGCCACGCGGCGGGCAGATGTTGGTTGGCTTCAACTCCGATTCCGAGCGCCTTAAGTTCCTCAGTGAAGCTCGACAGCGACAACAGAAAACCGTTGTGCATCACGTGGAGCAACATCCCCGGTAAGAGGCTGCCGGTGCGAACGCAGATCGCTGCGAGGACCAGTCCCAAGAAGCAGGTCGGGACGAAGCGTTCCGCGAAGAGCGACTGATTCACGATGACGTGAAACAAACCGAACAGCGCTCCCGAGAAG
>JAYTXB010000439.1:0-1127 GCA_043743205.1 Schlesneria sp. | reverse complement strand
TCTCGCAACGGCGGCATCTTCGCAGACCGACACGCGACTTTCCAAGGTGCCTCGAACAACGCCGCGACTGGCAGGGTGCCGTCGCCAATTGATGGCTTTTCCCGCAGCACGGCAAGCTCGAAAGTCTGTTTGGCAAGGTAGCCCTGTCGCTCCGCGACAGGAAGCGAGTCTCCGGGGTGAGTACTCGATGGCGAGCTGGGCTTGTCCGCTATTCAGCGCCATCTCGACGATCCCGCTTCCTGTCGCGGAGCGACAGGGCTACCTTGCCATTGGGTAACGCCACTCTGGCTGGAGGGAACTTCCAATGGGTGGCTGACACCGCTTGGTCAGCCCGCAACTCATGAGGGACTGAATTCGCGGCTCGGTTCCACTCGGCCATGCGCTGCGATACAGAACTGTGCGTCGGTCTTCGTTCTGCTACTGCCGTTCTGCTTGTCACCCGATTGTTAGGAATCATCATGCCTTATCGAACGTCGTTCTGGTCGCTGGCGGTCTCGCTGGTCTGGGTGATCTTCGCACAGTCCGTGCCTGCTGCGGACAAACCGAGCGGTGGCAACTTGAGTGGCACGAAGCCCAACATCGTGTTCATCCTGGCCGACGATCTCGGGTTCTCGGACCTCGGGTGCTACGGCGGTGAGATCGCGACGCCGAACCTTGATCGACTCGCCGCGAACGGGTTGAAGTTCACGCAGTTCTACAACACGGCGCGCTGCTGGCCGTCGCGCGCCGCGTTGCTGACTGGCTACTACGCACAGCAGGTCAACCGTGATCCTCAAGGCCAGCGACCGAAGTGGGCCGCGTTGTTGCCGCAGTTGCTGAAGCCTGCCGGATACCGGTCGTATCAAACGGGGAAGTGGCACGTCGATGGGCCGATCCTCGCCGGGGGCTTCGAGCGGTCTTATGACATCGCCGATCAGGATCGGTTCTTCAATCCGCAGCGGCTCACGCTGGACGATCAACCGATCGCGTCTCCGAAGTTGGACGAAGGCTATTACGTCACCACGGCCGTCGCTCAGCGCGGCATTCAATTCTTGAGCGAACACCAGCAGCAACATCGCGACGAGCCGTTCTTCCTCTACCTCGCGTTCACGTCGCCGCACTTTCCACTGCATGCGCTCCCCGAAGAC
>JAYTXB010000438.1:0-3371 GCA_043743205.1 Schlesneria sp. | reverse complement strand
TTTGTTTTTTGGAGCGGCCATCGCGGTGATCGCCTGCCATCGCGGCTTTCATTGCGGAGCCGGTGCCGAAGGGGTGGGCCGTGCCGCGACCGACTCGTTTGTCTTCTCGTTCATTGCGATCCTTGTGTTGGACCTGCTGTTGTCGATTGCCCTGAACAACCTGTACCGACTGCTGTGGGCGTTCGGCTTCACGGTGGTGTGAGACCATGCAAACAACTCCCCTTTCTGCTCAACCTGCTGATGCTCCGGTTCTCGAACTGCGGCGGATTAGCCACCGTTTTGGATCGCAGGAGGTGCTGCGCGAGGTGACTGTAGAAGTTCGGCGCGGTGAGACGTTGGTCCTGATCGGGGAGAGTGGGTGTGGCAAGAGTGTCACGACGAAGTTACTCGCGGGGTTGCTCGATCCGACTCAAGGCGAGGTCCTGTGGAATGGGCGTCCGGTGCGAGGCCGTTCGTTGCAGGAGTTGCGACGCGATCGGCTGCGGTACGGCTATCTGTTTCAGGGAGCGGCGCTCTTCGACAGCATGAACGTTTACGAGAACATCTGCTTCGGACTGCGAGAGAACACGGAACTCAAGGAGCCGGAGATTCGTGAGATTGTCCTCGAACGACTGCGCGAAGTCGGGCTGGCGGCGAACGTGGCCGAGAAGCGTCCGGCAGACTTGTCGGGGGGAATGAAGAAGCGTGTCGGATTGGCTCGCGCATTGGCGATGTCCCCCGACGTGATCTTCTATGACGAACCGACCACGGGCCTCGACCCTGTCATGAGCGATGTCATCAACGAACTGATCCTGCAAACGCAGTCGCGACGCAACGTGACGAGCATCGTCGTGACGCACGACATGCAAACGGTGCGTCGCGTGGCCGATCGCGTGGTCTTGCTCTACCCGCTGGCACGCGTGGCACCGGGGCAGCCGCAAGTCATTTTTGAAGGAACGCCGGAAGAAGCCTTTGAGAGTGAAGACCCGCGCGTCGGTTGTTTCGTGCGCGGTGAAGCTGGGGCGAGATTGCAGGAAATGGCGGCAGCGTGAGAGACGTGGTCCACACGATTCTCAACAGGCATGACAAGGACGGCGACATGGCGACGGAACGTCAGCTTCAATTTCGAGTCGGCTTGCTGGTGTTGGTCTCACTCGGGATCGGCGGCTGGTTGGTCGTGCAGTTTGGTGACCTGAAGCAGTTCCTGCAGCAGCGGTATGTCTTGGCGATTCACTTCGATTCGGGGTCGGGTCTCTATCCGACCGCGCCTGTGACGCTGACGGGACTCACCGTCGGGACAGTGCGCGCCGTTCAACTCGATGAGAAGCGCGGCGGCGTCGTGGCGACCATCGACGTGCGCGAAGAGATTCACCTTCCCGTCGATAGCAAGGCGATCATCATCCGCTCGATCTTGGGTGAGACCGTCGTGGAGATCACGCCGGGTCGCGCGCGAGAAATGCTCAAGC
This sequence comes from Schlesneria sp., assembly GCA_043743205.1. Lineage (GTDB taxonomy): Bacteria > Planctomycetota > Planctomycetia > Planctomycetales > Planctomycetaceae > Schlesneria. Next base: position 1,926 of record JAYTXB010000438.1, on the reverse strand, counting down.
CGGGCGAACGGTTTGAGGGCCAGCTTGCCGTCGATCCGCTGGAGATGGTCCAGCGGATGGAAGGGCGTGCGGTCGAAGTCCTCGAAGTGTTGGGAGCGACTTCACGTGAGTGGCAACTCGTGGCGAAGAACGTCAACGGCTTGATGGAGACCAATCGCGGGAACCTCGGGCAGGTTGTCGACCGGGCGGCCGAATCGCTCTACGAGTTCACCTCCACGATGAAGCACGCGAATGAGTTGCTGGCATCGGCGAACAAAGTCGTCGGCGATCCGGCAGCACAGCAAGCCCTCAAAGACACGCTCGTCGCGATGCCGAAGCTCGTCAATGAGACGCAGCGCACCATTGCTGAAACGCGCAACGCCGTGGCGTCGTCGCGGCAAGTCCTCGACAGCGTGAACAAGAACCTCGTGAACCTGACTCAAGTGACCGAGCCAATCGGCAAACGGGGCGAGTTGATGGTGGCCAAGCTCGACAGCAGCTTGAACAACCTCGACCAACTGCTGGGAGAAATGAATCGCTTCGCCAAGCTGGTCAATACGAAGGACGGGTCACTCCAAAAATTCGCGTCCGATCCGTCGCTGTATGAGAACCTCGACCGGTCCTCGCAAACGCTGGCCGTGCTACTGCGAAACGTCGAACCACTGCTGCGAGACATGCGCGAGTTCAGCGACAAGGTCGCGCGCAATCCCGAACTGCTCGGCGTTGGTGGCGCCGTCCGTCCGAGCAAAGGCTTGAAGGACGAGGAACTGCTCAACTCCCAGAAGCCGGTCGCTCGCGGCAACAATAACCCGACGAAGTGACATGCGTCGTGGTTGCGAGTCTCCCGCGCTGAGGGATTCGTGGTTCAAACTCTTCGGCAACTGGACGCGGCTCAAACGTGATCGTGTTCACACATTGGCGCGAGCTTCTGACCGGCGAGCAGCATCAGTTCGACGGCCTCGCGACCGGTCATGCCGAGGCGGACGCCGAACGATTCGGCCTTCGGTGTGAGGCCGACGATCTTCGAGTCGAACAGGTCTTCCGGTTCGGCCAGCGGCTGCGCGGGTGTCCCTTTGCAGATGGCGATCGCTTGACCGAACTCGGCGGGCGTCTTCAGGTCGTAGATGCCGCAGCCGACGATCCCAGCGGTCGTGATGATCGTGCAGTACTGGCCCTGATGCCAGCGGTTGCTGATCCCTAGGGCCGAGCCGTTCACGAACTGAAGTTCGCGGCTGGAGGTGCGAGGCAAAGTGGTGTTCATGGTGTGCGGTTCCTCGTTGGAAACGATGACTGACGGTGAGTGCGACGAGCGGAAGAGTTGTACAGACTGACGTTGGAATCGTCTGCTGCTCGTAGAGGTCTGTTCGACGAGCGAGATTCGCTCCTGCGACTGCCACAAATCGGGGCGTTGGTTCCTGCTGTTGAATTTGCCAAGTGAGCGGCGTTTCTCTTTGAGGGGAGATTGTGCGCGGTTGTTTGTTCATCTTGAATGCGAACAGCCGGACGGGCAGGAGTGCCCATCCTCCAGGGGTTGTTCGGGGGCGTGACAGTTCCCTGTTCAGGGCGGCGGGACTATACCTCGCGCGGTCACGAATGAGGCCTGCGGCTCGCCTAAAACACATCACTCGTGGCCGCGCGAGGTATAACTTGCGGATCGGGCGGGCGCGTCTCGCCAGCCCTCTTGCGATTGGAGGATTGGAAATGTCTCAAGCCATCGTTGATCCCGCCGAACTGCGTCGGTTCGCCGGGCTGTTGCGTGAGTTCAACAACGACCTGCAAGCGCGACTCGGCTCCGTCGCGGGGCAGCTCAATTTGCTCAACCAAACTTGGCGCGATCAGGAGCATCTTAAGTTTGCCGAAGAGTTCACCGAGCATTTGAAGTTGCTCAGCCGGTTTGTCGAAGCAAACGAGCGGCACGTCCCGTATCTCGTTCGCAAGGCCGATCGG
>JAYTXB010000437.1:0-2352 GCA_043743205.1 Schlesneria sp. | reverse complement strand
AAGTTGAGCCTGGCATCGCGACTTTGCCCTTCGTCTAAGCACTGCGCCCGGAAATCGGTCGCCACACTCCGTGCCTCTCGATCAGACGGAGCGTTGTAGACGAAGCCAAGCAGCGCCGCGAAGCGCTGTTTTCGCAAATGCAATTCGCGAACGATCAGACGATTCACGGCGTAAGCAGTTTGAGCTTCAAGAGTTTGCAGCTCAGAGAACCGCAACGAGCCGCCGCGTAGCGGCGAAGCATCTCACCAAAGAAGTGGGGCCGCGTTTCGCGATTCGGCAGAAACCGCAGTGACAAGCCTCAACGGCCATCGAACACAGCGACTTCTCACAAAGCCCGCAGCGCGAGGCTCTGTTGTTCGGCGTGGGCCAACTTTGTTCGGCTGGTTCGGCGCGGGTCTCCCGACCCCGCCGAAACGCCCGACCGAAGGTCTCCTCTTCAATTTCAACGCTCAACACGGAATCCCGGCCACATCGTTTCAACGTGAGCGACAACCACACCCGGAACCACCGCTCGCCATCATCGGATTGCCAGACGAATACGAAGCGTGCGTGCCATAACCCATCATCCCGCCTCCCTGCCCCGCACCGATGCCGCAGCCCCGCAGATCAATCTGGTTGAACCGCGACACGCCACTTTGCGAACCCATTTCGAGTCCCGCCTGATACCCAGCGTACCAGTCCTCAACATGGGACTGTCCCGCACAAGAACGATAGTACGCCGACCAATACTTCGACGGCGGAACGCACGAAGGCTGAGGAGTTCGATTCTCGGCGAGGTCGATATACGCCTTCTCGAACCCCGCAGCGAAGTCGCGGGAGACCACTCCACCACAGCGCCCTCGATAACTATCGAGACCACGCCACGCGCACTTCAGCGCGGTCATGCGCGTCACCTTGTCATCCAGCCGCTGCTTGTAATGTCCGAGGTACGGAACCCACGGCGGCGTGCAATCATCGCAACGCCCGCTGGCGCGCCCACCACCGAAGCGACCGCAATTCGGGGACACGCAACCCGCCAACATCACGCACGCACCAAGAGCCACCACCCACATCATCCGTGACATGCCAGTTCGCCTTCTTAGACTGTGCGAACGGGGCACCGAGAACGCTCCGTGTTCTTCGGTCACACCGGTCGAAACAGGGGAAGTATCGGAACCGGTTCCGCCACGGACGACAGTTTCCCCCTTTGTGCCTGTCGTACCGACGACTCCGTACGCAAGCCCGTCACGCCCAGAAAGTGCTGTGAAAAACGGCGACGAGAAGAAATGCCCTCAAGTGCGAGACACCACCCCCTCAAGCAAGCGACCCCACCGGGCTTGCCTCGGTGGCTTGCGGGGCTTTGCACTACTTGACCGTCGCTACGTAACCATCACCGACAAGCAGACCACGAGTACGCCTGCGACCGCCCGACTTCATCCGTGCCCCGGCCTTGCCATCCGTGCGATCTCCCTCTTGATTGAGCCAGAAGTGAATCGCACGGATGGCAAGGCCGGGGCACGGATAAAAAAGAAGAGGAGATGTGCGAGCGGCTCGCTCAGGCGGGCCGCGATCAATCACGAGCGATTGGCCTGAGGGCGACGCGCGCGAGTCGTCTCACCGAGTCCGCAGGCGGCGAATCATCCGACGCAGCCACGCCGACTTCGCGTGTGATTCGTAACGCCCCTTCTGAATGTGCTCGATGCGGAACAGGCCGGGAATGTCGATCGGCACTCCCTGACTGCCAATCAACCAGCGGAACGCACGGTCCTCAAACGTCTTCTTCCAGCGATCAACCGGACGCTGATAGAACGGGATGCTGTTGCAGTAGCCCAGCTGGCGAACAACATCACCATGCGCGATTTGCAGGGCACCGACCGCCTTCTCGTGCGTGACCGGCTCAAACCGCTCGGGGTCGATTTCAACAAGCCCCGGCGGGCAAGAACCAGCCTGCAATAACGTGTCCGACGCTTCCAACAACGGCGTACAACTCACTCGTGTCGGAAAGACCAGCGGATCACGGCGTCCTTCTAATTGCTCAGCCAGTGCATCGAGACAGCCGCGCTGAAACAACTGGTCGCAGTCCGAGTACCACATCCAATCCGCTTCTGTCGCGAGTCCCGCCAAGTTGCGACCGATCCCGCGCCGAAAGAGCCTCGCACGCTCCAACGGCCACCACTTCCAAGTGACGTAGGGAACGGACTGTGTGCGAAAGAACTCCAGCAAGTCAACGGTCGCCTGGTCCTCGGGACAGTGAAACACGGTCATCTGTACGGAGAGCCGCGTCGGCGGATACAGCACGAGCGAACTGAGCTGATACGCCAGCAGATGCGAGTACTTCCAACAGTGGCTGACGATCTCCAACTTCAGTGGACC
>JAYTXB010000436.1:0-2145 GCA_043743205.1 Schlesneria sp. | reverse complement strand
CGTTGAAAAACGTAGGATGGGCATCTTGCCCGTCCGATTTCCCGCAGAAAAACGACGGCCTAGAAGGCCATCCTACAGTTTTTCAACGGGCTGCTAGGCTGATGCCACCACCCCACCGCTGATGAGAGTCCCTTCATGAATGCCAAATATCACTGGTTCCGATGGCTCTGCGGTACGGCGGGGTTCCTTGCGCTGGCATTCGCGGTTGGCTGGATCTACGAGTACGGAGTGAAGCCCGCCCGACATGCTGCGATGTGCCAGGCCCACCTCAAGCAGTTGTTGACGGCGCTGCATGCCTATCACGATCGACATCAATGTTTTCCCCCGGCCTACACCGTGGGAAGCGATGGTGAACGGTGGCACAGTTGGCGAGTACTCCTGCTGCCCGACCTCGGCGAACAAAAACTCTACGACTTGTACCGATTCAATGAACCGTGGAACGGCCCGCACAACGCGCCACTTGGCCAGCGCATGCCAGCCGTGTTTGGCTTTCCCGGCGAACCGCACGCCAAGTTTCTGGCCGTGACGGGAAGACATACAGCTTGGCCAAACTATTTGAGTAGTCGCATCCGAGAGTTCACTGACGGCGTGTCAAATTCGATCCTGTTGGTCGAGTCCGCCGACTCCGAGGTGAACTGGCTTGAACCGCGCGACATTCCTTATCGGTTAGCGGTGAAGCGGCGAGAGGCTGCGGTCGGCCCGCGACTGGTTGGTCGGTTTGGAGTCATCATCGTGGGGTTGGCGGATGGAAGGGCGCGACCCATCTCCGAGTCGATTGAAAAGAGGATTCTCGCGTCGATCGTGACGGTCGGCTCCACAGGTGAGAATCTGCTGCCCGAACGCAACGGGGAGCCTCTACCACCGCAAGCCTTTCCGCCACAGCGCGAGGCGTCTTCGTTCGCGATGACCGATGTATTGCCGTATCCGTCGATGCCCCTTTCGCACGGACGCAACTATCTCTATTGCGCGACATTCCGCATCGCCTGGGATGGACTGCGAACGTCTCCCGGTACACCCGTCGTTGTAGAGCCGATGCCCGCCATCGCCGCCGAGTTGAATCGTCTGCCGTACTCGCTCGACAACCTCGACCCGGAATCGTATTTCGCAAAGAGCGCCGATCGAGTTGACGTGGCAAAGCTGAAGGATGAGTTGCAGCGCCGTTTTCCCGGTGCCGCAGGACCGACCACACAGCCAGACAGCAAAGCAGGACAGGGGCGCGTGATCTTCGCGTATCTCCTGAAGAGCCTGCCGTTCGCTGCGGCGTTCGATGGGAAAACGGGGCCGCTGTCGTTTCCCAACGGCTCGACCCCAGAGCAAGTCGCCTCGTTCGGCCGAACGCATGGAAGCGCGCCCGAGGTATTTGCTGAGGCCACAAGGCAGATCGTTATCACCGACTATCGCACGGACGAGGACTTCATCGTCGAACTCAAGACCGAATCGCCGCGCGACGTGATGCTGCTCGCCAAGATTCCCGCCGAGTCCACAATGCAGGCCACGATCGACAAAGTCCTCAAACGGGCGGCCTCACCCAACTCCTTGCACAAACGGTTCACACTCGAATATCAGGAAGACCTGCTGATTCCGAAACTGTCGCTCAACATCCTGAAGAGTTACGACGAACTCATTCCGGTCGAGATCGTCAACAGTGCGTTCAGCAAGGGCGGTCGCCGCGAGTACATCATCAAGGCGGAACAAGCGACCGCTTTTGTACTCAACGAGCGTGGCGCGGAACTCGAATCGATAGCCGAGATCGAGCTCCATACGGAAGATTTCGGTGGCGATGGGCCGCCACCTCCCCCTCCCCCTCCCCCTCCACCGCCGATCCGCAAGTTTCACTTCGACCGCCCCTTTCTCGTGCTGCTCCGAGAAACGCAGTCGCACGAGCCCTACTTCGCCGTCTGGCTCGAAAACGCCGAACTGATGGAACCGTTTCCCAAATAGGCCGGGGCGGGATGAGTGGGAACAGTTTTTTGCGACATATCCCAGTTGTTGGGCGAGCCGCATGAACCTTGGCCCCAGACCATCCCGAAGCGTGAGTTTAGAAGTTGCACATTTCTTGAGTCGCGAAGCGACGTTAGCAAATAGCCTCGGGCATCAGCCCGAGGAAAGGGTCATAACGCGGTCGTTGAGCCGCGAAGCGGCGGC
>JAYTXB010000435.1:0-6483 GCA_043743205.1 Schlesneria sp. | reverse complement strand
TCCCGGCGGGAAAGCCAAAAACGTGTCGTGATAATTGTGCAGTGACAGACCAAATTGCTTGAGATGGTTCTTGCATTGTGTTCGGCGGGCAGACTCGCGGGCCTGCTGAACGGCAGGCAGCAGCAATGCGATCAGGACCGCGATGATCGCGATCACCACCAGCAGCTCGATCAGCGTAAAGCCGCGAGCGCGTCGATTCGATCTCAACATCATTCTCTCCTCAGATTCCAAGACGGAAGCAGACAACGGGATAGAAACATACTAGCCCATTACAAAACAAGGGATTTGAACCAAGCGGCAGATCGTTGAAAAGACGAAGCGCGACGGATGAAACTTGGCCGGACGATGGAACTCGCCCTAGATGCCAACCGAATAGCAAAGCCCGAAAACTCGCAAACTGATGTTGAGCTTAGCCCCGGTTTGCCGCACTTGCAACCTTTGTCCTGATAAATTGGGCTCTCCGCCATTCGTGTTGATTCTTGTGGTAGATCAGCCGCAGGGCGCTAGCCCCGGTTTGATTTCGCTTAACCGGGGCTAGCGCCCTGCGGCTAATTTCTGCGGGCCAACAGGAATGGCGGAGAGCCATAAATTGTTAATCATCAGGCGCAATCGTTCAAGCGATCCAACCCGTCCAGCCAACCGCCGGGGCAATCAAGTGCGAAGCAGTGATGGCTGGTCGAGCGATTTAGTGCGGCCGGGAGACCCGCTCATCAGGGGGCCGGCAGGAGTTCTTTTCCCAACACCAACTCAAGGGGTGAGTTTATACCTCGCGCGGTCACGAATGAGGCATTGGCGAGCCGCACGCCGTAAGGCTGCGGGTTCTTATCGCCGCAGGAAACCTTACGGCATGCGGCTCGCCTAAAACACATCACTCGCGGCCGCGCGAGGTATAGAAGTGGCTCATTTCTCTGAGCCGCGAAGCGGCGGCAGGAATGCTGGACTTTGAAACTGCCGCCGCTTCACGGCTCTGTCCGACTCCCTCACCCGATTCCTTGGGCTGACGCCCAAGGCTATTTGCTACCGTCGCTTCGCGACTCGAAATGCGCTACTTCCAAACTCACATCTCGGGTTGGTAAATCATTTCCTGCCGCTCGTAATAGCGATCACATTCATCGCACGATTGAACCGAGGGACTCGGCAACGAGCTGGCGGACTATGAGGCGTGCTGTTGGAGATCAGCCAAGCCTTTGCGATGGCAGAAATCTCCAAACTCTTCGCCGGGGAGGCGGTTGGCTTTGAAGTATTGGAGTGGTGCGACCAAGGTCGCAGCGATATCGGCTTGAGGAACGGAGTCCTTGTAGATGAAGGCGAGTCGCGTCCCTTGAGAGTTGCCCCCCAGATAGATCGTGTACTTGCCGAGCGCGCCGCCGACTCCCGCCTGCTTGCCGACGAGGCCGATGTCGGGCGTATAGGGTCGAGCGCAGCCGTTCGGACAGCCGGTCATGTGGACCGAGATGCGGTCCCCCTTGATACCGAGTTTGGCCATCTCGACTTCCAACTCGTCGATGATCGTGGGCAGCGCGCGTTCGGATTCGGTGATCGACAGGCCGCAGGTCGGGAACGCCGGGCAGGCGATCGAATAACGGCGGAGCAGCGTCAGTTCGTGGTCCTGCTTGATGCCGTGCGCGGCGAGCATCTGGATGATGTCGGCCTTGTCTTGGGGGTCGATGTTGCAGAGCAGGACCGACTGGAGTGCGGTCAACCGCGTCTCCATGCCGTACTTGGTGAGGATGGCACGCAGCCCCGACTTGATCCGCAGCGAACCTTCATCCTTGATGCGACCGCACTCAATGTTGATGCCGAGGAACAGCTTGCCATCCCCCTGCTCGTGCCAGCCGATGTGATCGTCCACGTCGGTGACATCTATGTCGCGCGGGCCGGGGAGCGACTGGCCAAAGTATTCTTCGACCTTCGTCTTGAACCATTCCAAGCCGTGGTTGTGGATCGTGTACTTCAGTCGCGCGACCTTGCGATCCTCGCGGTTTCCGAAATCGCGTTGCACTTTGACGATGGCCTCGGCCACCTTCACGACTTGCTCGGGCGTGATGAACGCCAGCTTCTGAGCGATCGCGACGAAGGTCTTCTCGGCGGAAGGAGTCTTCCCCTGACCACCGCCGACCAGCACGTTGTAGCCGACAATCTGTCGCTTTCCGGTAGCATCCGGTTCGACGATAGCGAGGAACCCGAGGTCTTGGGTGTAGATGTCGATGCAGTTGTCTTCGGGAAGCGCGATCGCCGTTTTGAACTTGCGAGGGAGGTAGACCGTTCCGTAGATCGGCTCATCGACAGGAGTGAATCCGGTGGCGACGTTCGTCTTTTCGCCCGCTTCGTCGGTCAACCAAATCTCGTGATAGGCCGTCGTGCGCGGCTTGAGGTGGGCCGCAATAGCATCGGCCATCGCCTGCATCTGATCGTGAACGAGATCATTCTTGATGGGAGCCGGGCAGCACATCACGTTGCGTTCGACATCGCCGCACGCTGCCAGCGTGGTGAGCAGCGTGTCATTCAGACCTCGCACCGCCGTCTTCAAGTCCCGTTTGATGACGCCGTGCAATTGGAAGCCTTGTCGCGTGGTGACGCGCAGCGTTTCGTTCCCGTATTGGTCGCACAGATCGAGGTGTGCGAGGAACTGCGCCGCCGAAACCTTTCCGCCCGGCACGCGCGTCCGGATCATGAAGATGTACTGCTTCCCCTTAGCGGTGCCGTCATCGTGCTTGGCCTTGCGAACGTCACGATCATCCTGCTGGTAGATGCCGTGATTCTTAATGAGATGCTCCGAGTCCTTGCCGAACTCGTGGTCGTGCAGCAACTCTTCGGCGAGCGTTCCTCGCAGTTGATGGCTGCCCTCTTTGATGACTTCAACGGCCGAACGCTTCACTTCGTCAGACATGAACAGGCTTCCTCTGAATTGCCACGGGAGCCACAACCGGCCCCGCACCTTCTTAAAAAATCATTGCCTCAAATATCGCCGACTCAGCAGGCCGCAGGAGTATATCGGCGACACTAAACCCTGACCAAGCCACGCTGCGCAGGGCTTCAGTAGTCGTACCGCGCGCCGAACCCGAACAACTGCTGATTCTCCTGCAAGAACGAGTACTGATTGCTCTTCCCGCTGAAGTATTGCAGCCCGACTCGAAACACATGGTCCGACTGGCGGCGGCGCCACTGCCAACCGGCGACCACATTGACGTTGCCACTGCCATTAGTCACCTCGCGCAGGTGGACGTTGGCGGCGAAATAGGGTGCGCCGCGCAGGCCCGTCGCGTGGGGGTTGCTCCATTCCAAACCGCTCTGCCACTCGAAGGGCTTGTCATTGGCCGACCCACTGATCCCCCAACCGACTTCCGAATAGAGTCGCAGCGAATCGAACACAAAGTACCCGAGGCCAAACACGACAGCGGTGCGGTCATAGTTGTTCGGGACAAATCCCGGATGTTTCACGAGAAAGTCATCGCCCACGTGAGACTCGATGTGATACGCGGCGATTTTCGCTTGAAACGGACCTTCGCGCCACGTGAGCGGAACCCCCGCGCGGAAGTCGATCGACTGGAGGTCGTTCCCTTGGTTAGGAAGCACACGCAGGAACGTTCCCCCTTCGATATCGAGTTGAACTCCTTCGGGTTGAGTCCCGCGCGCTGTTCCGAAGCGAACCAGCCCGAGCCGCCAACCCAACGTGGAGTCCCACTGTGTCTGTCCGCCCGACTCACTCAGGACCGCGTTTGAGAATCGCGGCTCCTTTTCCCCGGCCACATAGGACTGATAGAGCAGACCCTTGGGAAGGAAGTGCCAGCCCCAACTCGTATCGGCCCAGTTCGCCTGCGACCACTGCTCGTCGATCCCATTGCCATGCAGAGGGAACTGGGAGGAAGAGGAAAACGGAGCGGCGTCGAGTTGAGGCCACACGGGAAAGCCCGCCGTTCCACCGGGACTCGCACCGGGGAATAGAGGCGAATCTGGAACGAGACCGCCGTCTGAGGGCGGTCGCGCAATCATCGATTGGGGTGGGAACCCGTCGTCAGCCAGCGTGAGGCACGAACGCGAGACGAGTGCCAACAAGATCGCTGTGAGTATGCCCCTTAGGCGAGCGGCAGGTGAGGATTTACTGTAGACCGGACGCCTTCGTCCGGTCTGTTTGAGCCGACCGGACGTAGGCGTCCGGTCTACGGTTGGTATGCGAACTCCTGCCGCTCGCCTTAGCAGTTGTCGGCACGAACGAATCATGTCACGGGTGTCCTCGCCAAAGCGTCATGGTTTGGATGGGCGGCGGTGTTCAACAGGCCAAGCAGCCAACGTCGAATTTTCCGCCCAATCGGTCGGTCGGAATCTAGCAGAGAAGCAAAAAGTCCAATAGACGGCTTCCGCTCACCAACCTCCCGCAGCGTGCCCCCAAGGCCTGCGCTCACGAATGATCGGGGCATCAAGCACTGGCGTAGCTGATGAAGTCGTGAGACTTCAGTCCGAACTCTCATGGGTTCGGCTACCTCATCGAGTCAACAGGCTGATCGCCCCAATGTCATTGGCGTGCGGTCTCAACGTCACGCGGCAAAATGCAGGACTAGGTGAGTAGACTTCGTGCCATGAATTGATCGTACTGAATGGTGTGTGCGGCATTTCAAGGGCACCAATGGTTGTGGTGGAGCAATATGTCGAATTCGTATTGGTTGTGGTGCGCGATGTCGCCGATATACTCAAGCCCGACTCGGGGTTCGATATCATTCGATGCACGGATGCGTCACAGAGACGGCGGAATCATGTTCCACGCAAGCTCGTCGCGCTTTCCGAATCACGTGTTGGAGGGACTGGTCCATCAAATCGTCGAGCACACCTCGGCGGTGATTTTCGTCAAAGATGTCGCATTCCGTTACCTGCTCGTCAACAGGCAGTTTGAAGAACTGTTCGATCTCTCCTGGAAAACGATCATTGGTCTCACCGACTACGATGTCTTCCCGCACGAAGTGGCCGACGGGTTTCGCCGCAACGATAACTTTGTGATGGAGACCGGTGAGTCCATCAAGTGTGAAGAGGTCGCGCCCCACGATGACGGCCCACACACCTATCTCTCCGTCAAGTTCCCACTGCGTGACGATGCCGGGCGTGTGTTCGCTGTCGCGGGCATCTCCACTGACATCACTGAGCGGCGGCAGACTCAGCGCGAGATGGAGTCGTTGCTTCTCCGCTATGAGACGATTCTCGAATCGGTCGGTGACGGCGTGTGCGGCTTGGACATTGAAGGCCGAATCACGTTTCTCAATCCGGCGGGCGGACGGTTGCTCGGCTATTCCGCTGACGAATTGAAGGGGAAGTGCCGTAAGCAGTTCGTCGTGGAACGGCGCAAGTCAACGCAGTCGTGTCCGGTCGAGGCCGTGCTGCACGGTGGAGAGTCGCGACAAGTAACTGACGCCGTCTTCCGACGCAAAGATGGGACGCACATGCCGGTCGAGTATGTGGCGAGTCCCAGACGAGATGGAGAACGCACCATCGGCGCGGTGATCGCTTTTCGAGATGTCTCGGATCGGATCGAACGTCTTCGCACCGAGCATGAGTTACTCGCGGCTCGTGCGGTCCAACAGGCCCTCTACCCCAAGTCGGACCCGCAACTGAAGGGCTTCGAGATTTGTGGAGTCACTCACCCGGCCAGCCTGACGAGTGGTGACTACTACGATTACATCCCGACTCCCGATGGTGGTCTCGTCATCGTGGTCGGAGATGTCAGCGGACACGGCCTTGGCCCCGCTTTGGAAATGGTCGAGACCCGCGCGTCTTTCCGCACGATCCTCCACTACGAGACCGACATCGGCGAAGCGCTGCGGCGATTGAATCAAGTCTTGGCTCATGACCTTCCCGAAGGAATGTTCGTGACCTTGTTTGCCGTGCGCCTCGACCCCGAACGCCGGTCGATGGTCTACACGTCAGCGGGCCATCAAGCCAACATCCTCTTCCAGTCCGATGACATCTCTCGGTTGGACAGCACCGGCACGGTACTCGGGATTTTCGAGGAGACTCCATTCCCGACCTCCGTCGAAATCCCCCTCCACTCGGGCGACCTGATCGTCCTCGCCACCGACGGCATCATGGAGCAATCCTCCAATCCGAACGAGGAGGGCGAGACCGAGTTGTACGGTTGGGACCGGACCATGCACTGCGTGCGGCAACATCGCCACCGACCGGCTGATGAAATTCTGGAACGGCTTTGCCAGGACGTGCGCCGGTTCGCAAAAGGGGCTCCTCAAAAGGACGATGTCACTGCCGTCGTCATCAAAGTCCGCTAACCGCCCGTTGAAAAAGTAACCCGCAGCGTGAGCGAGGAATGCGAGTGTTGCGAAACCTGCGAGAAGCACGCCCCTCGCTCACGCTTTTAGAAGTTGCGCTATTTGAGGATCGAAGTCGTCTTCGCCCCAAGGGGGCCTCGGAGACCAGCCCAGGGCCAGCGAACACCGTGAGCGCCGCCCTGGGAAACCGAACACCAGAACGTTGTGCCCTGAA
>JAYTXB010000434.1:0-28482 GCA_043743205.1 Schlesneria sp. | reverse complement strand
GCCTGTCCCACGGGTCAGGTACGGGCGCAATGACTTCCCGATCTCCAGCGACTGTTTAACCGCGTGGGCAACGCCCCGCTCGCTAATGGGACAGTATTTCCAACTTCATCGCGACGCGCGGGGCGTTGCCCACGCGGTTAAACGAACTTTCCAAATCGGCATGTGATTGCGGTCCTGCTCCGATGGTGAGGGGGCTTTTCGGTGAACAGCCTCATGGCAGCGTCAACCACTTCCATGACAGCCAACACAACAGCGGGAACAGCACGAACACCAGCACCAGCGCGATCAGATTCGCTCTGCGTTCATCCGGCCAGCGAGCCATATCCGTGATGCTCCTCAAAACAAAAGCCGCGACAGAGCGAGGTCGCTCGCTCCGAGTCGCGGCGGGAAGGAATGTCTTCAAGGTAGCCCTGTCGCTCCGCGACAGGCAGCGCGAACTATACCTCACGCGGCTTGAGTTGAGGCCTAGGCGAGCCGCATGCCGTAAGGCTGCGGGTTCTTGATCGCCGCAGGAAACCCGTGGCCTGACGGCACACGGCTCACCTGAAACACCTCACTCATGACTGCGGGGGGGATAAGTCGATCGTTTGAACACGGTTTGGCAAGATCGGAGGATATCCCTTCATCGCGCCTCCTGTCGCGGAGCGACAGGGCTACCTTGAAGCGAGGACCGCTTCAACCGACCAGTTCTGGATCGGTCTCGGGAGCGGCGTCGCTGGCTGGGTCGAACCATTCGGGTTTGAAGACGATGCGTTTGCGGCTCTTCATCGCAATGTTCGACGACAGCGCCATGATCGCGTCCTTCATCCCCTGTTCACCCGGACAACGGAGACCACCTTCAGCAATCTTGCCGAAGTTGTTGGTCCGGATGCAGTGGGCGAAGTGCTCCATCTCTTCGGTGTATCCGCGGCTCACCTTACCGATGTCCGCAACGGCCGAAGCCTTGGAAGGACCGAGGCTCGCACTGGCGCTGATCGCCGGTTGGCCGTCGTTGCCGTTGAGAACATAGAGACGTTGATCGGCGCTGGTGGTCGAGGAACCGACGCCCTCGCGATAGAGCATCGCTTCGGTCTCCTGCTTCATCACGAGTGTGGCTCGACTACCGAAGACGGTCTCGCCGTAAGGATCGCCGCTGAACGAGTTCGTGTTGATCGACGAGTACGTCACGATGCAGACATCGTTTTGGTCTTCGGCGTAGTGCGCACCGGGGAACTCGAACGTCATGTAGACATGATCGTCCACGTCGCGATCGTCACCCTGTTGGTCGGCCGTACCGATTCCCTTCACGCCGTAGTAGTTCTTGCCGCCGTAGCCGAAGCAGGCAATCGGCTGCACCTTGTTGAGGAAGATGCTGGCCGCATCGAGTTGATGGCTGCCCAACTCGGCCATCAGTCCGCCGCCCGTGTTGTTGTACAGTCGCCAGTTGACGAGCCGCTCCATCGACGGATAGCCAAAGTCTTTTTGCAGGAACTCATCGACGGTGAGGTTCTTCTCTTTGGCGCGCGCCGTCAGTTCTTCGATATCAACGGCGAACTTTTTCTTGAACGACTCGGCGGTGTAACCACCCGGTCGCCAACCATCGACGCCGGGGAAACTGTTGTTGCGGTGCCACTGAGCACGGATGAACTTGAGGTCACCCATCAGGCCGCTGCGCATCAGAGAGTTCGCGTTGTCGTAGAGCACGTTGTAGTGACGCTGATGTCCGACGGCGAGCAGTTTCTTCTCGGCCCGTGCGACGCGGATCATCTCCTTGCACTGCGTGACGGTGTGCGCCATCAGCTTCTCGGTCAGAACATGCTTCCCCGCTTTGAGGCAGTCGATGGCGACTTGAGCATGTTGGCAGAGCGGCACGGCGATCACGACCGCTTCGATCTCGGGATGCTTCGCCAGCAGTTCCTTATGGTCCTTGTAGATTTTCACTTTGAGAGCCGACTCGCGTCCGAGCTTGCGGATCAAACCCCAACGGACTTCGTTGCCGTCTCCATTCAGGGCACGCACTTGGTTCTTCGGTCGCAGGTCGGCACACGCCACGATGTCCATGTACTCGGGGGGATGTTGAGTCAGCAGGACCGAGCCTTCGTCACCCGTGCCGATGAAGCCGACCTTGACCGGGTTCCCTTGAATGGCCCCGTAGCCGAAGTACGCCGCACCGAGCGTCGGCACAGCCGCAGCCGCTCCGACGAGAAACTGGCGTCGCGTAAACGACACCGCTTCATGAAAGTTTTCCTTGCCAAGTTGTTCTTGTTCAGGTGTGAGCTTCATGTCGATCTCCTGGAATTGAGTACCGTAGGATGGGCACTCTTGCCCGTCCGGATTTGATTGGTCGTGATGTGGATAGATGCGTTTCTCATTCCCAACCTCCAGCTTGGAACGCCTGCCGCCGAAGCTCCAGCTTCGTGACTTCTGTCCTCTGCTGCGACTAGCTATTCCCGCCAAGCAGGAGCTTGGTGGAGTCCGTTCCCAAGCTGGAGCTTGGGAACGAGTCTAAACGAATTTAGTTTCTCTTCGACTCGGACTTCGCTCGCCGCGCGAACAGGACCGACACCGCCGCATCGAGCCCGAACCACTTGCCGCTCGGCATGGCCGCGATGGCGAGTAGTGCGACCATCTCGATGAAGATTTTGTTCACAAACAAGTTGTGTTCGATGCTCGGGATTTCTTGCACGCCGGGCCAAGGTGGCATGGCGAGATAGAAGAGGGTGAGTAGGGCGGCTCCTCCCAGTGCGGAGAGTCTCGTGAACAGACCGAGCATCAGCAGCAGTCCGAAGATCGCCAGACCCCACATCGTCCGCTGATTGATGCTACGGATCGGACTGGCGGCAGGCGGAACGGGTCCGGCGGCAAGTTGCTCGACACTGAGTAACTCTTCCGCCGACGTGAACAGCTCTTGTTCGAGAGCCTGCACGGGCCCAACCAGATCACGTCGAAGCTGCTGAACTTCGATCCACTGCTTTCCAAGATGATCCCAGTCGGACTTCGTCTTCGCCTTCGCGTACTGCTGCTCATAGAAGGCGATGTAGTTTTTGTACTTATCCACGTCCCCCACGACGATGGGAGGTTGCTTTGAAGCGGAGTCGTTGGCGGCGGCATCGGCGTCGTCTCCCTTTCCGCCCGACTTGCCTTGCAACATCACACCGACTCGCTCGGGGTCTTGCTTGAGCATCGCGGTCAGTCGCTCGTGAAACGACAGCCGCGATGAAAGTCGCGCGACCTCTTTCACCGCCTTGATGAAGTCGTCGAACGGAGCTTGTCCGTCCTTCTCGGCGGGCTTCGCTTTCTCCGCAGCATCAACGATGCGGTCTCGTTCGACGGGCAATAGATGCAGCTTGCCATCGACGATCAAGCGTTTGGCTTTCTCGTCGTAGCGGATCGCCTTCTTGCTGACACCGCTCACGCTGGCGAGATCGAACCCCGGCGGCAACGACTCCAGCGCGACGGCGAACGAATCCTGTCCGTCCATCAGTCGCGCGAGTCGATCTTGGACCGGCTGCTTACTCACGCTGCTCGGCTGACCGACGCCGGGATAATGCGCGAGGAACCGGTCTCGCCAAGCGTTCCACTTGGTCGTCATGTGGTCGTGATCGAGCCACTTCAGATCGTTCGGATCGCCGGTCATCGCGCGGAACGTGTTCCGCATCGGACCGGTCGAGTTCTTGAGATAGCCCTCGGCCGACCACGGCGTGGACGTTTTGAGGGTACTCAATTTCCAGAGACCCTCGTACATCAGGTGCCAGCCGATCGAGATGCGGAGCAGCACGAGTAAGACGACAGCCAACAACGAGATTCGTCGCAAATCACCAGGCACGCGAAAGCCCTTCAGTTCTAAGGTCCATTTGTAGGATGGGCACTCTTGCCCGTCCGGCTGTTCCGGATATCGAATGCAGGACGGGCAAGAGTGCCCATCCTACAAACCACCCTCACTCCGCCACGAAGAGCCGTTCTTCCGGCACATTGTAGATGATCGGTTCGAGCCGTTGCCCCTGTTTCGGCGGCGGGAAAAGGATCGCACCGACGAGCGGGAAATTGTGACAGTAGTGCAGGGCTTTTTCGACTCCGAGTACGAAAAAAGCTGTCGAGAGGGCGTCGGCGAGCGCGGCATCCGGCGCGATCACGCTGACCGACAGCATCGTCTCGACCGGCCAACCCGTCCGAGGATCGAGGATGTGGCCGTACCGTTTCCCCTCGTGTCGGAACCATTGCACCGCCGTGCCGCTCGTCGAGAGAGCGGCATCTTTCAGCAACAACGTGCCAAAGGGCTTGTCGGGCAAGAGCGGGTTGCGAAGACCGACCGGCCAGCCATCGTGTCCCGCGTGAGTCCCCTGCGCCCGCACGCTGCTCCGCCCACCATGCACCAGCCAGTCTAAGACGCCCCGCTCGGTAAGCAGTTCTCCCGCGCGATCGACCGCGTGCCCTTTGCCGATCGCGCCGAGATTGAACTCGACACCCTCGGCATCAAACCGCAAGGAGTAGTTCGCGTCGTCAAAGCCAACGTGAGACAGTCCTGACACCGCGTGTGCCGCCTCAATCTCATCGGTCGTTGGAATGCGTGCCTCGCTCCGACACCGACGCCACAACGACACGAGCGATCCGGCCACGGGATCGAACGCGCCGTCGGTCAGGCTCGCGATGCCAGCGGCTCGACGCAGCAGCGCGAACAACTCGGGATCGACTTCCACCAGTGACGATGCTGCCGTCCGGTTGATCATCGCGAGCTGTGCCTCATCACGGTAGACGCTCAAGAGCCGTTCGAGTTCGTGGACGAGTTCGAGCGCCGCTGAAGCCGACTCGATTTGCGAGGCGCGACCGTCTGGATTGAGCATCACGTCGAAGTCGCACGCCATCGCGGTCGTTCGCAACAGCAAAGTCGGGCCGCGACCGGGTGCTGCACGCGGCGGAGCGATCTCATCGGCAAGTCGCTCCTGAACCTGCTCCCATTGTGAACGAGCGGCTTGCCCAGTGAGAAAGTCGCGACGGTTCGAGGGGGCGGAGTCAGACATGAAACTCGATCGAAGCTTCGATTCAGACCTTGAAAATGAGGTACGACCGATGATCACCGTTTGGCATCGGGCGCGTTCATGAAGTCTTCGTGAGCCTTCAACTCCAAGACTTTCCGCTTGAGGCTCTTCCGGAGTGCTGACCATTGGTACATCGACGTGCGGAAGTTCTCGGCGGCAACCGGCAACGCATAGACCGCGTCGGCACCCTGCGCGGTAGCACGCTCGACCTCCATCACGGCCGGTTCCATTTTTTGCTTGAGGTATTCCTGACAGGCTTTGGCGAGGCGTTCGATCTCTTCGGCCAAACTTCTCACGTGGGTTCGCTCTTCCACCCGCTCTTCATCACTCAGCTTGCGACCGCCGGACGACGGGACGTTGCTCGCAGCAGACAGGGCTTTCGCATCGACTAGGCGACCAAACGGATTGGCACCGGCCTTCGATTGAGCCAACTTTGCCACGGCATTTTCCAATCCCACACGAGCCTTCTCGAAGTTGGGTCTGATTTCGAGGGCCTTCTTAAAGTTGGCGACCGCCATCTGAACATTTCCCATCTCGATGTAGGTGTTACCAAGATTCTGGTAGGCCTCGGCGAGACTCGGGTTGAGCCGGATCGCCTCCTTGTAAGCAGAGACCGCCATGGCGTTTTGCTTGAGCTTGCGTTGTGCGATCCCCAAGTTGTAGTACGACTCTGCACACTTTTTGTCGCGTTGAATGGCCTTGCGCAGAGCCTCACACGCTTTTTGATGATCGCCGAGTCGGTTGTAGATGGCCCCGATGTTCGTATGGAATCGGCCTTCCATCGGCTTGAGCATGGTCAACTTGATGTAGTGCTTGATCGCTTCCGGGAAGTCGCCATCGAGATAGGCGACCGTCGCCAAGCCTTCATAGGCATCAATGCAATCGCCGTCAGCTACCACGGCACTTTCAAATGCATCGGCGGCCGAGGCGTGATCGCGGGCCTTCAACGCCGCGCGGCCCGCTTCGCAAAAGGCTTCCACTTCGGGGGAGTACATCAGTGAGAACCTCGGGCAGAGTGAAGTGAGCGGTTATGACGAAGGGCGTTGGCAGTTTCATCAACGAGTCGCGGCGACCAGCGAATCGGCCACCGAACGACGGGGTAGAGTATAGAGGCAGACGAAAGGACAGGTCAAAACCAGTTCTGAAGGCGAACTTGATTCTGAAGAGGATATTGAAGAGCAAGCTTGGATCGGCGTACCAAGAATTTGCGGCAGTGGCTTTCATCCGTGCTCCGGCCCTGCCATCCGTGCGATGGATTGCCTTTAGACTTCGCGCGGATGGAAGTGAGACGTTTCCGACAAAAGTCGAAACGAGGTGAGCCGGGCCTTGGTCGCTCAGTGGGTGTTGCTGGAGCGACTGCGGCGCGAGCGATACGATCACGCCGGTCAATCAACAGCAATCGCAATCTCGCGAGCTGCAATTTTGACCTGTGACCATGATGAGTGACCAACGGAGTATTGCGATGATACCGACAGCCAGTTTTGGCGTGAATTGGATTGAAGTGTTGTTCATCCTGTTGAGTGGCAGCGGCTGGTTGGGGATGCCGCCCGGTGAGCGCGATCCCGCGCTGTTAAAGGCCGCTCCACAACAGACGCTCTGCTATTTTGAATGGGCTGGCCGCGCGGCGGGACAACCCGGTGCGGCTGGCATTGATGGGTTAGCAGCCGATCCGGAAGTGATCGCATTTTTTGAAGCCCTCGATCTGGCGTTTGCCAAGGCCGAATACCCCGATGCGGACGAGGACCAACAGCGACTGCAACAACATCTGCCTCGATTGGTCAAACTGTTGACGGCTCATCCTGGCTGTCTGTCGATCGGGTTCGAGCCACTGCCGCCGGGGCAAACGCTGCTCAACGCCTTCAAAAAGTCACAGTCCCTGACGGAACAATTTCGGATCGGTTTGGTCTCATCAGCGGGAAGTGACGCAGAGTTATTGGTCGAAGCGCTCGGTCAGTTGACGGAGACCGAACTTGAAAAACAGCCTCGCATGCAGGAGGTCGCCGTGCCGGGGATCGCACTCAAGTTCACCGTCCATCGCGAGGCCGACCGCGTGCTGATCGGTCTTGGCGAAGGATCTGTCGAAAGAGTGCTGGCCTGTTTGAGGGGAGCTGAGTCGGGACTCGATGCGAATGCCCAGTTTCAGACCGCGTGGACGCGCGTCGCGCCGACGCGCGTCGGCACTGTCGGTTGGTTCGATCTCAAAGGAGCGATTGAAACCATGACCCGCGCGGCTGGCCCGGCTGGAATTCTAATTCAACCGATGCTGCGTGTTGTGGGGGCAGAGGCGTTGGAGTCGCTGGTCATGGGAACGGGTGTCGAAAACGGAATCGTTGTTCAACGAACGTTCCTCACGACGAACGGTCGCACGGACGGACTGCTGTTGCTGGCGGGCGGGCCAGCCCTTCGACCAGAGCAACTCAAGCACATCCCTGCCGACAGTGATCTCGTGGCCGCCGGAAGTTTGAATCTCGCCCAGACCGTTCGCGGCGTCCGTGAGTTGATCGGACGAACGACGCCCGCTTCGGCCGCGATGTTCGATGAGGCGATCACGCAGTTGGAGTCGGAACTGGGTTTGAACCTCGAACGAGATCTCTATCCCGCGTTCGGCGAGGCGTGGACGGCGTTCGACTCTCCCGCCAACGGTGGCCTGATGGGGACCAGCCTGATCGTGGCGGTCGAAGTCCGTGATGCCCAGCGAGCAACGCTGGTGTTTGAGCGGTTGATGAGACTGCTGGAACAATCGCTCACCGCCGACACTGATCCCGAATACGACGGAAAGACGGTCGAGATCAAGCGGCAATCGTTTCTCGGCCATCCGATCTGTTACGTGAACACTGCGGGCTGGGAACTCGGCTCTGAAGCGGCAACCACTCCGTCGTTCAGTCTGACGCAATCACATCTGCTGTTTGCCCTGCATCCCCAAGCATTGAAGGCTCACTTGCGACAGCAGTTGGGACAGCGTCCCGGCTTCGATGGCGTGGCGTTCAAAAAGCTGGGTCGCCCCGAGGGAGAGTTGCTCGCGTTCGGAACACTCGATGGCCCGCGAGCGATGCTGGCGCTGTGCGCCATCGCTCCGTTCTACGGTCAATCCGTGTTAAGCCATCTGCAAAGCAGTGGCTTCCCACTGGATGCCTTCGCCATTCCATCGGCGGCCGCGCTGCTGCCGTATGTCCGCGATTCCTCGTTCGTTGTCGTGAGGCAACCGGCGGGACTGTTGTTCGAGACGAAGAACCCGCACACGGCAATCCTCACGGCGGGGGTTCTCGGCTCCGCCAAAGCTTGGTTCCTGCCGAGCTATAACGAATACCTCGAAGCCCGTCGCCAGCGAACCCGATCCCAACAGAACGCTGGCCTCGGAGCAGCGGAAGGTCAGGTCATTCCCGCCGCCGCCGAACAGCCTGCTCCCAAGAAAGCGGAACCGGTCGGCGCGATCGTGGCACGCAAGCTAGGCCCATTGTTCCTAAAAGCCATGATTCCTGACAGCATCCAGCAAGCGATCCCGGAAGAGGTCTTCCAGAAACTGGAACAACTACCGTCTCCCGAGGCGGCCCGCCAACGCGAAGAACGGCGTAAGCATGTCGAAGAACGGCGTAAACAACGCCTCGAACTTCGCCGTCCTCCAGTTGCTCCGTAGTGGCCGAACACTCATTTCGCCGCCAGCCAAATCATCGACGAGTGCGTCATCTGTGCTTAGTTTTGGGGTAGGCCACGTTCGCCAGAACGTGGGAACTCGCACTCCGGCGAGTGCAGCTACCCCGTTTCTTAGCGTTGACGACGTACTAACGTCAGTGCTTGTAAATCTTGTGCTGAGGACGGCCGGAGAGGATTTGTTCC
Source organism: Schlesneria sp. (assembly GCA_043743205.1). Lineage (GTDB taxonomy): Bacteria > Planctomycetota > Planctomycetia > Planctomycetales > Planctomycetaceae > Schlesneria. The sequence goes on along the minus strand of JAYTXB010000434.1, from coordinate 19,633 downwards.
TTGCCCCACGTGGTGACCGCGCGAAAGGCGTCGCTGCGGATGAAGGTTTGGAAGGCGGCTTCGTCGGACCATTCGCTCGTGATGAGATACGACGCGGCGTCGCTGACATCCTTCCACAACGTTGAACTCGTGTGGCCATCGGCCGCGCGCAAGGCGTCGATCACTCCGGCGAACTTGTCTTCAAAATCCTGCTGCTTGCCTTCAATCACGTGGTAGTTCATGCCGACCGTAATCATTCAAAAATCCTAACTGCTGGTGTGGAATGGAAAGTAAGGCGCGGCGAGAGAGTAACAACGGGTTGGCGGATGAACACTCTGGGACATCAGATTTTCATGAGACCGCATCGTTCACCGCAGCCGTAACAGCCCTCTCCCCCGAAGGCTGGCCCATCAACAAATGAAACTGGGGAGTACTCGTTGATGGCCGGTCTTGGGAAACCTCATTCCGGCGCTGCCGTGCAATGAGCGGCGACGACCTGTAAACTCCCGCCGCGCGTCGCGTGGATCATCAGCCGAACTTGGCTTTCCATTCGCTGCGGAACGATATGTCGAGGCTTCGTGCGGGGCAGCTCGGATGGCGGGGAAAGAGACCACACCGGTCGAACTGTTGGGAATCTCCATTCGCGTCCTGATCGTGGACGACGATGAGGCTCACGCGCAGGCTGTGGCGGAAAGCTTGCAACGAGTCGGGTACGACTGCACCGTAGCCAACTCCGGTGCGCGAGCCGCATCGCTGATCGAAAGCCAGACCTACGATGTTGTCGTCACCGACCTGATGATGGATGACCTCGATGGCCTCGAAATCCTCCGCAAGTCCAAGGAGGAGTTGCCAGACGCGGAGGTCATCCTGCTGACCGGTCACGCCTCGATCAAGACGGCCGTATCCGCCGGGCAGCATGGCGTTCACACGTATCTCACCAAGCCGCTCGACATCACCGAGTTGCGTCACGCGGTCGAGAAAGCATCGACGCGAGTCCGCCTGCTTCGTAAGAACGCGGAACTCAGCCAGCGTCTGGACGAGAAGTTCGGCTACGAAGGAGTGATCGGCAACAGCCTCGCGATGCACCGCGTGATGGAGAAGTTCCGTAGTGTCGCCTCGACCGACAGCACGGTGCTGATCTTGGGAGAGAGCGGCACCGGCAAGGAACTCGCCGCGCGGGCACTCCACCAGAACAGCGAACGCAAGAACAAGCCGTTCGTCCCACTGAACATCTCGGCTCTTCCCGAGAGCATTTTGGAGAGCGAACTGTTCGGTCATGAGGCGGGCGCGTTCACCGGAGCCGCGACAAAGCGGATCGGCAAGTTCGAGTACGCCAACGGCGGAACTCTGTTCCTCGATGAAGTCGGCGAGATGCCGATGCAGACGCAGATCAAGTTGCTGCGCGTCCTCGAAGATCGCCGGATCACGCGGCTCGGCACCAACGAAGAGATCGAAGTGAACGTGCGACTCGTCGCCGCCACGAATGCCGACCTGCAAGAGATGGTCAAACGCGGTTCCTTCCGCAAGGACTTGTTCTACCGACTCTCGGTCGTCTCGATCGAACTCCCGCCGCTGTCCGAACGACGCAGTGACATCCCGCTGTTGATCGACCATTTTTTGAAGCAACTGTCCACACGCTACAACCGTCCACTCCCCATCGTCTCGAAGCAGGCTCAGCAGGCACTGATCGCTCACCCGTGGCCGGGCAACGTCCGTGAGTTACGCAACGCGGTGGAAGGGATGCTGGTCCTTGATCGCGATGGTCGGTTGGATGTTGATGATTTGCCGGACGACGTGATCCCGCTCGGCCAAGACGCCGAGACACCGGTCGAGGGAAACGGCCCGCGCGGTGCCGATGCTCTGATCGGTCGCCCGTTCACCGAGATCGAAAAGTATTACATCGAACGGGCACTCGAACTGACCGAAGGGAAGCGCGAAGAGGCCGCCAAACTGCTGGCCATCGGCGAGCGAACGCTCTATCGCAAGATCAAGGAATACGACATCAAGAGCTGAGGAGCGGTGGCGACCCGCCGTAGGATGGGCACTCTTGCCCGTCCGGTCTTTGGCATTAACCGCCTGTTGAAAAAGCACCGTAGAGCAGGCGGCTCGCCTGCTCTTTCAACGGGAGGACTCAGCAGGCGGGCCGCTTGCTCTAGGTTTTCAACAGCCTGCTAAGGACCGTCGCATCAATCACTGTCAGAGTTTGGTGAGCCGGGTGCCGTGAGGCCCCGGGTTCCTCGTCGCGAAGTCCGGGTACTCACGGCACCCGGCTCACCTCGATCATCCGATTGATACCGCCAGTTGTTGATGCGCCGGTCCTAAATGGCGTCCTCAGAAAAACCGGACGGGCAGGAGTGCCCATCCTACAAATCACAATTCTTGGGCGAGTGACAAACGGAGTTTTTCGTCGTGCAGTCTGGATCAATTACCGAGCCATCGCCGCTGTTCACACCGACCGAGGCCGAGCAGTTTGAACGTGATGGATTTCTCGTCGCCAAAGGCCTCGTCAGCGAGGCCGATCTCCAGCAGATGCGAATCGTCACCGAACGGGGTGTGCGCGATGAGATCGCTCCGGTCGAGTACGAAGCGGACCTGCACTATCCCGGCGCACCGGTCTCACTTGATGCTGTCGGTGGTCGGACCATTCGCCGACTCAAGCAAGCACACAGCCGCGACTTCTTATTCACCGAGTGGATGCTCCGTCCGACGATCCTGGGCCGACTTCAACAGTTGCTCGGCCCGAACGTCCTCTGTCCGCTGGCTCATCACAACTGCATCATGACCAAGCAACCGCAGTTCAGTAGTCAGACCGGCTGGCACCAAGACATCCGCTACTGGTCTTACTCGCGCCCGGAATTGGTCAATGTCTGGATTGCCCTCGGCCACGAACGACCGCAAAACGGTTGCTTGCAAGTCATCCCCGGTTCACACCGGATGTCGCTGGAGCAGACACGCTTCGATGGCGAATTGTTCTTTCGCGCGGACCTTCCCGAAAACCAACCGCTGATCGCCACGAAGCAGTTCGTGGAAATGGGACCGGGTGACGTGTTATTTTTTCACTGTAAGACGCTGCACGCCGCCAGCCGCAATGTGACGCAGGAGACCAAGTGCTCGGTCGTCTTCACCTTCCGCGCGGGAGACAACCCGCCGCTCGCGAAATCCCGCTCGGCCGCATTGCCCGAGTTGCTGCTGACTCCCGGCATGTGAATGACGGTTCGGTCGATTGGACCCGGTTGCGCTGCGTGGGTGGCCCGCCCAACTCCATTGCTCCGTTGGCAAGCATTCCACTTGCATTGAGATCACCACCAGTCCGTTCTTCATCCGTGCTCCAGTTCCGCGATCCCTGCGATCACCGGACCTGCGCGGTGTGCGTGGCTCCGACTGGGCGTAAGGCAACGAGGTCTCGATCAGTGACGATGAGGGCCTCGGTTGTGTTCAGAGGGACCGGCGGGACGACAGAGATGTGCCTCGTGGTAGGAGGGAGCTGGCAGCGTTGAACGATCCGGCCCGTGTTGGCGGCACAGAAGTAGACGCTGGCTGGAGTCGCACCGGTCGGAGTTATCGGCCAAGTCGCGATCAGCGGGCCGCAGAGCGCGACGTTCCACTGGTCTGGCTTCACTGGAAACTCAGCGGTCGCGGGCGAATGGGGGGCTGAGCGTGATCGCGACTCTTCTCCGACGAACTGTTCCCAAAGTTGTTGGCCGTTCGTCAATGAGATCGCACGAAGGATGCCGCGACTGGCGACGAAAGCCGTGGTGGTGTTGCAGGCGACTTGACGGTGAGGTTCCAGTAACGGCCAGTCGGTCAAACCAGCCGACCACACGACGCGACCGGTCTCGCGATGAAGCTCTTGCAGCGTCGTCCCGTCGATGGCCAAAAAAAGACGTTGGCGTAAGGTCCAAGCCACGGGATCGACATGCGCGAACGACATCCCGCCGCGATACGTCCAGACCGGTGCGGCGATGTCGGGAACGAGCGACTCGACGCGGCGTGTGTCGGTGACGACGGTGACGCGCCCCAAGTCGTCGGCCACGGGAGGACGGCGCCACGGTTCGGTGTGACCGGGAAGTTCGCGCGGACGGAGCGCGGGAGCGATCTCCAACAACCACGTAGCCGCCGGTTGAATCGTTTGCAGGACGACGTGGTCCGAGCTGCATGACCACTCGCGCTGCAGTCGTCCCGGCGGTTGAAACGACCACGCACTCGCACCCGTTCGCGCGTCGATGAACCGCACACCAGTGCGTGGTTCAAATTCAATAACCCAACGATCGCGCGCCTCCAGTTGAGCGAGCGACGGCTTGGAGTGGAGTCCACTGGTGCGCAAAGCGACGGACCACAGGCGCTGCCCCGATTCCAACGTCAATGCCGCGAGCAAGTCATCGGTCGCGACGAGCAGATGCGTCTCCGCATAAGCGACCCAGCGAGGTCGTTCGGCAAACGGCAATTGCCAGCGAACGCGCCCGGACTCGCGATCAAGGCATTCCAGCTTTCGCTCGAACCGCGGCGGCTCGCTCTCATCCGCTGAGACGATGCTGCGATGGACCAGTACGCACGCGAGTGACTTCGATGGCGGCTCCCCCTGCGGCACAAACGGCGTTGAACGGGTGTCGAACTCAGTCGCAGTCTGGCTCGACGCGCGGCCCGCACGCGGTGTGAGGCTCACGGTCCATGCCCGCTCCAGAAATGCGATTGGCTCGGGACTCGTCTGTTCGTAGTGACGGTACTCGGGTCGCTCCAGTCGTTCGCGACTGAGGTCAGACGCGCGGTGAGTCGTTCCCTTGTCTTCGAGCAGCGTGTCGGCGAAGCGGTCGTTGAGTCGCTTCCAGACACGATGCGATTCGCGCCAATAACTCGCCGCTTCCAACGCTTCCGCCCAAGTCACGAGTACGCGGGCTTGTTCCCCCGGCTTGGTCTCGTCGTCGGCCAATTGAGAGTAGATCGAACAGGCGGCAGGCAAATGTCCCGCGTCGCGTTCGAGCGCTGCGAGTGTCAGCCATGCGGAACGCGCGGTCGCGGAATGAGGGAACTGCGCGAGAGCCTCGCGCAGCCCGGCCTCATCGCGACGAGCCAGTCGGTCTGCGATCTCGCGCGAGGCACGCTCTTCGACCGACGCATACACCTCGCGACCGTGCTGGGTGAGGAGTCGCGTGATCGCCGCCGTCGCTTCGCTCCCCGAGTTCACTTCACCGGCCGCTTCACGGCGAACGGCACTGCGCAACGGAGCCTCCTGCAAAATCTGTTGCCAGTGATCGACCGCCGCCTCGGGCCGCTGTCGCAGTTGCTCGACGGACGCCAATTCAAACAAGACCTCCACGCGGGCGACCGGTTTCGCCGCGAGTGCCAGTGCCTCGACCAAGCCTGCGATCGCTTCGTCTGATTGCCCTTGAGCCGCCTTCTGATGCGAGGCTCGACGGAGCAGTTCACTCAATCGAGCGGCGTGTCGCTGCTGTTGCGTCTCCTCTTGCGCAGCAGGTGTCAACGACGGTGATGGGCGCGCTGGCAACTCCTCGTCACGCAGTTGTCGCGCGGTGTGAACCGCCTTTGCTGCGGCGTGGAGATTGCCCGCCGAAGCTTCGATCTCCGCCAGCATGAACAGCAGCCGCAACTTGTCCGGCCGTGACGACAGCTCGCGATGGAGTCGTTCCTTGAGCAGACTGTATTCTCCATACGCAACCAACTTGGTCGGCTGCGCGATAAGCAACATGCCCCCCGCGATGAGGACGTTCCCGCCCGACTCAGCCGAGTCTGGCGTGTTGAGCGGCACACTGCGTCGCGCCTGCCCCGTGGCGGCATCAATGATCCGCAGTTCTTCACGCATCGGCCAGAGGATCGCATCACCCGCCAGCACGCCGCGCCCGTAGCCTCGCTCGACCGGGTCTCTCGACGCCGAAATGCTCCAGCCGTCACGTCCCGTCTGGACATCCAGCGTTTTCAACGAGTGACCGCTGACAACCAACTTCGCTCCCTCGTCCCCCGAAATCACGCCGAGCAGATGTCGCCAACGATCGCGCGACGGGTGCAGCTTCTGCCAACGAACTCGGCCGGAATCGGCTTCGATGCAGAGCAACCGATCGCAGTCGTTCGGCGCGACGAACAGCAAGCCTTCGTGAAACAGGGCTGGCATCAGCCCCTGCTTCGAGTGATCGGACTGATCGGCCACATCAGTCGGCGGGCGACTTTCATAGGTCACCGCCCATTCGACACGACCGTCTTGCGCATCGATCGCCACGATGGCTCCAGCGTCAGTCGAGACGAACAGCTTCCCCGCACCGAGTGTCGGCAGCAGATGGCTGACTCGATTGTGATGGTCCTCAATGGGCATTCGAGCTGTCGCCAAATTGCGAGTCCAGATGCGTTCCCCCTTCGCGGCGTCGAGGCAGCTCACCGCAATTTCCAGTTGCGGGCGGCGACGGCTGTGAATGACGTAAGCCCGGCCATCGCGCACGACCGGCGAACCCTCAAACCGCCAAGGACGCTGACTGTCGTGATGCCACTCGCTGGCGGCGATCTTCCAAACCAATCGGCCTTGTCCGTCCGCGAGGTCGAGGCACACCAAGTCACTGGTCAAATCACGCGGTTCACCCGCCGAGGGGCTGGTGACAGGTGAGCCAAGTCGCGCGAACAACTTTCCTTCCGCCACCGTCATCGTGAACCACGGGACTCCGACAGACTGCCGATCCGGTGTGGGAGCACGCTCTTCAGGAACGGGCGGATAAATTTGAGCCGTCCCACGCTCCGTCGGCCACGCCGGTTCGCCCGTCAACAAATTGAAGGCGGAGATCGAGTCGGCATCGTTCACCAACACGAGGTCTCGAAAGACAACGGGATGCGTGCTGAGTGGCCCTCGATCAGGTGACGATCGCGGACGATCGAACGGCGGCAGTAAGTTGGGAGTCAACGGCTGCTGCCAGCGCGGCGCCCCGACATCAATGACCGACGACAGAATCTGAGTCCGCTCCGGTGCGAGGCCGAACGTCGTTGCTTCGCCCTCGTGCGGCGAGGCATCCCACGCGAGAGACTCGTCGAGAATCTGTTTGAGCAACTCGGCCAATCGTCCGTGCCGTCCCGCGAGCGAACCGACCGTCTGCGGATAGAGTTCGCTGAAGAGCCGCTGTTCCTCGAACGCCCGCACGCGGTTCCCTTCCATCAGCGAACAGAGAACCAAACGCGACAACACAGTGGCCGGTTCGAGATCGCTGTCGGGATAGCGCAACACGGTTGGCAAATTGGCGGCCCGCGCGTCCTCGGGCAACGCGACGATCTGCGACCAGAACAGTCGCGCCGTGGCGAAGTCACTTCGATCCCAAGCCGCCTCACCGAGCGACCACAGCGCGTCATCACCGTAGCTACTGAGATACGCCTGTCGAACGAGTCGCTCTAATTCCGAGCGGTCTCGCGTCCGCTGCCAGTTCTCAAACCAACGCTTCGCCAGTGGATCGACCTTGCGGCGGTAGGCGATCAATCCCTCTGGCGGCATCCGCGCGAGTAATACTTGGCTGCGCGTTGCCACATTCAGATAGACCGCTGTTCCTCCCGCTTGTCCCGGCTGAACCAACACCAACGAACGACCATCCGTCTGCGCGATCTCATGCAGCATGTCTGCGGCCTCAGTCCAACGCCGATCGGTCAGGTAGTCCTCAACCGTACCGAGCCGCTTCAACACGCTCGTATCCGCCGTGACTGTCGCGGTTTCGCGCATCGGCCGCTTAACCGGCTCCGCAGCAACGAGAAATCCGCGCTCCATTGCGAACGCGATGACAATCCACGCGATCCCCAACGCTCCGCGTCCAAAACCAGTGTGCCATGGCTGCGGAGAAACAGTGCCCGTTCTTGCCTGTCCGTGACCGAGTCCACTTCGCGTTCGAGTCGCTTCGTTCATTTCGACTCCCTCAACCGAGTCCCGATCCAGAACAGCACAGCGGCGACTGCGAGCAGCCCCGGCATCCAGATCAGGCTAAATCCAAACTGAAGCTGCCACCACGAAATGAGCGGCGTCGCCGAAAGGACAAGGAACTGAAGAACCAACCCAATCTGCTGCTTCACTGCGCGACCTCGTTCATTTGTAGGATGGGCACTCCTGCCCGTCCTGTCTTCAAAACAACAACCGCCATCAACGGGGCGGGTGCCAGAGCGTGGCTGAGCCAAAGCCGGACGGGCAAGAGTGCCCATCCTACACCAGCAGTGAACGCCATTCGCGACGGCTCTTCTTCTGGCTAAAAGCCAATAACTAACAGCTAACCGCTTCTCCGATGCACCACCCAACCGGGAACTTCCACACGCACCTGATACAGCGTCTTCCCCGCCGTGATGTAGAGTGTTTTCAAGTCGGCTCCGCCCCACGTGCAATTGGTGATGACATCCTCAAAGACGGGGATGCGACCGAGAACCGTTCCATCGGGGCGCACGGCGTAGACACCTTGCGGCACGTCGGCCGTCTCGTTCGGGTTGCGTGCGCGCGAGACTCCGCACGCAATGTAGAGCGTTCCCTGCGAATCGACACACATGCCATCGCCGCCGCGTCCGGGAGCGAAGTCGATCACGAGGCGCTGGTTGCTAAGCACTCCGTCGTCAGCCAAGTCGAACGCCCAAATCCTGCGGTTGCCACCCGCGACCGGACAACTATCGACGAGGTACAACGTCCGCTCGTCGGGACTGAGCGCGACACCGTTCGGCCGTTGGATCTGAGGCTGCGTGAGAACGCGTGTGACAGTGCCGTCCGGGTCGATGCGATAGACGGAATCGTGATCGAACTCCATCGTCGTTCGGTCGTAGTAGCACGGATCGGTAAAGAATAGCCGCCCGTTTGAGCAAGCCGCGATGTCGTTGGGTGCGTTGTACCGTTGGCCATTCCAGTGATCGGTCAACACTTCAACGTGGCCCGTCTTCAAATCCGTGCGAGTCACCCGACGATGACCATCGTTCGGACAAAACTCATTCCCCTCACACGCCAGCAGCCGACCTTGAGCATCAAACAGCAACCCGTTCGCGCGACCACTCGGCTCACGAAAGATTTTGAAGTACTTCGCCCCCGCTTCGAGCAGCAAGATGCGATTGTTGACGATGTCGGTGAAGTAAACATCACCATTCGCAGCAGACGCCGGGCCCTCAGTGAAGGCGATCCCCACCGCCGTCGTGGGAGGAGTGGAAACACCAGGCGGCAGACCAAGGTTCTGAAACATGAGTTGATCCCATCCAAATCAGACGAGTGAGAGCGACAAACGAAGTTGAATTTAGGCGAAACGCCTCTCGCGCGGTGAGCCATGAAAGCGGCCAGGATGATAGCGTGAGGCACCAACGAACCCCACGTGCATCAGGACCATCGCCGGAGACACTGGACTGAATTGCGCAAGGCTAGGATCGCGACTTGATAATCGACATCCTGAGCAGCTAAGGAGCGACACATCAACAACTGGCGGTATCAATCTGATGGTCGAGGTGAGTCGGGTGCCGTGAGGCCCCGGGTTCTTCGCCGAAAAGTCCGGGGCCTCACGGCACCTGGCTCACCAAACTCCGACCGTGATTGATGCGCCGGTCCCAAACCTCGCACGGGATGAACGTGCCTAATTTAACCGCGTGGAGGATCAGAACCATGCTGACATCAGAGCAAATGCGCGAGATTCTGGAGCTGTCGTTGTCGGATCAGCAGCTATCGCGGGCCGAGAAGTCCGTGTTGAGTCAACATGTGGACGACGCGGAGGCTGATGCGGAGCAGTTGTCTCGCTATCGTCGGCTGGCTTTCAGTTTGGCTAGGGAAGCGATCGACGCCACGAATGGGACGATGATCGTTGAATGGCTCGAAGAGATTGTCAAAGTCCTTCAGCCAAAGTCGGGCAGGGAAGGGGGCGAGATTGCCGAGGCGTGGTTCAGTCCGAACGGAGATTGCCCCCAGCGCATTCGGTCTCTGCTGGCTCAGGCGAAGCAGACCATCGACATCTGCGTCTTCACGATTAGGCGAGCGGCAGGTGAGGATTTCCCGTAGACCGGACGCCTACGTCCGGTCTGTTTGAGCCGACCGGACGTAGGCGTCCGGTCTACGGTTGGCATGCGAACTCCTGCCGCTCGCCTTACAGACGACCGACTGACCTCCGCCGTATTGGATGCTCATCGGCGGGGAGTCCGGGTCCGCATCATTACCGACAACGACAAGGCGGCAGACCTCGGTTCGGATGCGGACCGGTTCCTTCAGGCCGGAATTGATCTTCGAGTGGATCGCACCGAGTACCAGATGCATCACAAGTTCGCGGTGTTCGACAGCACGATTCTGCTCAACGGCAGCTACAACTGGACGCGCGGAGCCGCGTCCAATAACGAAGAGAATTTTGTCGTCACCAACAACAGCCGCCTGCTGGCCATCTTCTCAAAAACATTTGAAGACTTGTGGCAGCAGCTCAAGACGTGATCGACGGCGCTTCGCCGTGCCAGACCATCATGAACATTTCCACGAGTGGCTCGAACGAGCGGTGTTTCGAGACAGGCAATGTCCATCATGGCCTCCTATGGCTCGTCGGGGTATTCCTCACCCCATTCGATGCACGCCGTTGACGAGGCTCACGATATGACCCATTCAATGCGTCGCTTCAGCAGCCAAATCCAAGCTCGTCGCGGGGCAAAAAGTAGCGTGCCCACCATCAGCCTCACCCGACAGGTCGATCACGCAACCTTGATGCTGTCGTTGTAGGTCCGCGTAGTAAGCCACGATCCGACGGGGATCGTGGCCGATGCTTGCGGAGATTTGGTGCCGCACGAGGCGAATTTCGTCGAGGAGTGGTTCGTCAGTCATGATTTGAAGTCCTTAGGACTCGCGCATCAATAAGTGGTAGAGGTTCGGACTGAAGTCTCACGACTTCAGCTACGCCAGTTACTGATACGCCGGTCCTTACCAAGCAGTTCCAGCGGCGTCACGAGCGCGGGAAGGAACAATACATCACTCGGCTTTCCCCAACATGAGCAAGTCCTGCTGCGGTTCCCTTTGATGAATGTGGATCGATCGTTGCCGGATGTCTGCCACCGGATGTCCCTGGGACTTCAGTCGCCGCCACTCGTCGTCCAGATGCTCACGCAAGTCATGCGGATGTTCGGCCAGAATCCGCGAACGAACCTCGTACAGCTCGTTAAGGATGGGGTTGTTCGACATCAACAGTTCCTCCCAGGAATTCCGCAGGCGTGCAAATCAGCAATCCAGGTAGCCCCAGTTCTTCCAGCAGCTTGTACACACGCGGCAGCACATGGGCGTTGGCAATGTGTCGGCAATTCTGAGTCAGCAGGTACTGTACGCCAGCGAGCGCTGCGGTGGCGACATGCAATGCATCCAGCCGAGCAGACGGTGGCATCAGAGACCGGGCGATGAGCATGTCTGCCACATCGTCGATGTTTGGATTGTGATCGAGAATCGGAATGTCGGCCAGCATCGCCAAACGCCTGGCCGCTGCATCGGGATCGCCTTCCGCGGCTTCCGAGAGGACCAGAGGGGATGTCACGACTTCATATTTGGGGCGTTCCACGGCCATCCACAATCTGGCTTGATCTTGCAGCACAGCAGTGGGCGGATCGGAACTGGGCCGAGCGGTGGCGTGGCTCACGATTGATGTTTCGAGATAGACAATGTCCATCAGGGCCTCCTACGGCTCGTCAAGGCTATTCCTCGCCCCACTCGATGCCATCCGGAAAGTTGTGTGCGGTGGTCATCACCCACCAGGAGTGCCGTAACCACAAAGTGGTGGGCAAGACTCACACGACAAAATCCTTCGTCCGCTGAGGAATCGCCGTCTGCGGATTCTCCAACTGCCGCAGTTCCTCGGGAACAAACTCCCACAACTCGGCATCCTCAGCCGCCGCCTCTTCAATCTCGATGTCGTCCGTGACAATCGCCATGAGTCAGGAAATCACGTCGATCAGAATTTCTCCGCCGACCTCGCCGAACGTGTGGCACGCTCGGAGTCCTCGACGGGCGTGGTGATCACGTTTGCAGTGTGAGTCGAAGACCACGCCCTTCGCAGAGCCTCAAGGCGTGCCACACTCAAACTGTTTCACCAATTTGAGCGTGCCACCCAGCCGCTTCGGAGTCCTCGGAGAAGCAGTGTTCTTCAAGGCATCAACCGCTCATCGGCACTGCTTCTCCGAAGACTCCGAAGCAGTGGCACATCCTGTCGTAATTCATAATCTAAGCCGGGCCACCCAGCCTTCGCTCGCCCCCAGCGTGTTGTTCAGTTATTGGTCAATCGGGCAGGGTGGCCCTGCTCAATCAGTTTATTCGACAGGAAGTGCCACTGCTTCGGAGTCTTCGGAGAAGCAGTGTTCTGTGGGGCGTGAATACTCAATCGGCACTGCTTCTCCGAGGACTCCGAAGCAGTGGCACATCCTGTCGCAATTCATGATCTAAGCCGGGCCACCCAGCCACAATACCACCCTGCCTATGCCCATCTTGGCTGTGGGAATTCTTATTTCGTGAGATTCGCGGATATATCACGAAATGCAACCTTGACCCGCGTTTGGCGACATGACCGCAGGCTGAAATCAGCCGCTGCTACAGATATCCAACTTTCGGGCTTGTAGTAGATATCAAGCCCTCGGCCGATACTGACGACCCATCCATTGTCAAACGCGATTTCTCGATCATGAAGCGTCTTCTCTCGTGAGTATTTCAGAATGACCCCGCGACAGTGCAAATCTCTGCGAAGGGTTTCGAGCCGACTGTCTGCATCATCCGTGTTCTCGTCCCTTGGTATTCCGCTGACAAGCTCAATCAACTTCACAGCCCCGAGCCGGACTGCCAATGCACAAAAACGTGCGAAGTTGTCAACCTGGTGCGGAGCTACGATGAAAGGGTCTTCAACGCGAATGTGCGTTGCGGAATTAATGTATGGGCAAAAGATCCGTTCAAACGTGAATCCAGTCGCTCCATCCGCAATCTCGTAGTCCTGTGGATGAAGACCGCTCGCCAGTTCGCTTTTCTCGCTGACGACGATCGGTCCGCTGGCCGCTTTTACTGAAACGTCCGCCGTGGTGAATGAAGGATCGATCAATGTTGCCGCAGGCTCGGCAGCGAAATTCATGAAGATGCCAAGAACTCGCTTAAGGTATTTCGCGACCTGTTCCTTTTGACCTTCCGTGGAAACTTGCAAGGCCGATTCGATTGCGTGGATTCGTTCATCAATTGCGGCCTCGCACCCACTTCGGATGCGTGGAGCAACTGACTCGGCATTCTTCTGAATTGCCTGCCCGAATTCCGCGATGCGATTCTCCAGATGTTCTCGCAGAGCCTTGTTCAACTGAGTACGAACGTGTGCGTAAAACGCTGCGACTTTATTTGATTGGAGTTGAACTGTTCCAGTGCCCTTGATATTGCCAACCTCGTCCTTGGCTTGGTCAAGGCGGATCAAAACCTCGCTTGTTACGAAATCGTCTAAATTGCTTACAATCGCGTCTCGCGAGTCTTCAATCAAAGAGCCGGATTTTCCTCGCAAACTCTCGAACAGCGGTGCTTGTGCTTCCGCAAGAGACAATGGCCCAAGACCGACCAACTGGTGATCGGCTTCAATTCGCTCCATGTTCTCTTGGAGGCCCGTGAGCGAACGCCCTGCGGCTTCCATGAATACATCTAGCGACTTTCGCAAGTCGTTCAGAAACGCTTCGACCTTTGGGAAAATACGGTCAGCGATCTTGGCTTGAAGATCGTTCAAGGATCCCCAACCTCGGTAGCGTCTGGCTTTCCAGTGCCTTGCAAGATCATCCTTTTCGAGTTCGTGAAGAACCTCTTTGCTCAGGGAACCAATGACATCCAGGTGTAGCGGAAGAGTTTTGAACTGAGCCTCCTGTTCCGTCTTCAGGAGGCTCAATGCTTCCCCCGATGAATCCCCGAAGGCGTCCATTTTTCGGGACAGAAGTGCGCGGATAGATTCAATTTCAGCTCGCACTTTTGCCGGGTCGAACTCACCCTCCAGCGTGCTCAGGCGTTCTGAGAAGCTTTTGCGTATTCGGCCGAGTACTTCATCAAGCCGTCCCCGCAGAGTCCGGTGTGATTGTTCAAACCGATTGCTCAGCGAAAGGATGTGGTACAGACGCTCTTTTACACTTTCGATACCACCTTTTTCGACATCGCCATCCTTGTGATATGTCGTCGAGATTAGCGTGATGGGCACCTTATCCAACTGTTCGATGAAGTAGTATCCCGCATCGTCGTCTGTCATCTGATTTGATTGCAGGAGTTCGTCAAGTGTTGATTTGGTCTCTGCCCTGACTCGCTCATGTTCACGACGTGCGAACTCTTGGAACGACGGTGGATCATCATCATTTGCTTTCGCGTCCCGTTTTGCGTTCTCGAATGTTTCGTCACATTTGGTGACGATTAGCTGCAAGTGCTTGATCTGCTTTTGTCGCAATTGGCGAATCAGGAAGTCCTTGTCGGGCTGGTCGTACGAAGCACCACTAGCCGTGAGGAACAAGATGGCATCGACATCCTTAACCAACTCTTCAGTCAAAAGGACGCGAAATCGTTCCGTATCACCCAACCCCGGTGTGTCGATCAACTCAATTTGGTCGCGCAGAATCGGTACGGGGGCGTAGATGGTCAATTTGTTGACGAGGTAATGCAGCGGCTCCTGGCTCGACGTGAACTTCCGAATCGTCTTCAAAAACTGGTTCTTCCCAGCTTTGCTCTCCCAATTGGCAGCCGGAATCTTGTCCGTCTTACCACTTGGGATAACCCAGTCTCTGAGGAGCAGTTGTAGGTCTTCGCTCTTGCGATCTGGTTCTTTACCATCTTTGTCTTTGCGCGCGGCACGATCATTGAAGTTCATGAACTGGTCGTACCGCTTGACTTCTGGACTCTTTGGGTCTTCGCGGTGGTCTTCGCGCAATTGCTCCCAATCTTCCAAGCTGATGAGATCAACTTCAGCCCGTGTCTCAGGTCCGTATCGAAAAACGGATATTGCTGCGGTCTCCGGCGATGTATGGACGCCTGCAACTCGTTCACCGAGTAATTCGTTCACGAAGGAAGATTTGCCGACCTTGAAGCGACCAACAACCGCGACTCGGTAGCTTTTTGGAATGTTGGCAGATTTAAGTGCATCGTCGAGAAGCCTGATTTGTTCTTCGAGAAAAGGCCGGTAGGCGGGTAACTCGTCCGACAGGGCTTCACTAAGCCGCTGCTTCAACAATAGGATTCTGTCGCGTGCATCGTGAAGCTCGTGTACCAGTAACATGCTCATCGTGATTCCTCTATGGGAATTGGATCGCGTAGCGAATGCGTGTGCCACTGGCAAGGGCCTTCGCTCGCCAGTGTTCTTCACATCGTCGAAAACCACTGGCGGCCCCGAGCCGCCGCCAGTGGCATACTTTCAAAAACTCGACTCACACCGCTTCGAGCGCCTGCTTGAGGTCGGCGATGATGTCGGACACGTCTTCGGTGCCAACTGACAGCCGCACGAAGTCGGGGGTCACGCCGGTGGCTTGCTGTTCTTCGGCGGTCAGTTGCTGATGCGTCGTGCTGTTGGGGTGGATGATCAGCGACTTGCTGTCGCCCACATTGGCCAGGTGGCTGAACAGTTTCACGCTGTTGATCAGCTTGATGCCGTTCTCTTTCTGCTGAGTCGGCGTGGTTCCCTTGATGCCGAAGCCGAGGATCGCGCCGCAGCCGTTCGGGAGGTACTTCTTGCCGAGCTTGTACGACGGGTGATCTTCAAGGCCCGTGTAGTTGACCCAGCTCACCTTCGGATGCGACTTCAGGAACTGCGAGACCGCCAGCGCGTTCTCGCTGTGACGCGGCATCCGCAGGTGGAGCGTCTCCAGTCCCTGCAACAGTTGGAACGAATTGAACGGGCTGATCGCCGGGCCGAGGTCTCGCAAAAGCTGGACTCGCGCCTTGAGAATGTACGCGATCTTCATCGGGCCGAACGTCTCGAAGAACTTCAGGCCGTGATAGCTCGGGTCCGGATCGGTCAGTTCGGGGAACTTGCCGTTGCCCCAGTTGAAGTCACCCTTCTCGATGATGACTCCGCCGATCGACGTGCCGTGGCCGCCGATGAACTTCGTACACGAGTGAACGATAATGTCGGCTCCCCACTGGAACGGATTGCACAGCACCGGCGAGGCGAGCGTGTTGTCCACGATCACCGGAATCCCGGCGTCGTGAGCGATCTTCGAGATCGCCTCGAAGTCGGGGACGTCCACGCGCGGATTGCCGATCGTTTCGAGATAGACGCAGCGCGTCTTGTCGTCGATCGCCTTGCGGAATCCCTCGACATCGTGCGTGGGGACGAACTTTGTCTTGATGCCGAACTTGGGGAACGTGTAGTGGAACAGGTTGTACGTCCCGCCGTAGAGGCTCGTCGCCGAGACGATGTTCTGCCCGGCCTGGCAGATGTTGAGAATGGCCAGCGATTCCGCCGCCTGTCCCGATGCCACGGCCAATCCGCCCGAGCCACCCTCCAACGCGGTGACTCGCTTTTCGAGCACGTCGGTCGTCGGATTCATCAGCCGCGTGTAGATGTTGCCGAACGCCTGCAACCCAAACAGACTGGCCGCATGTTCGGTGCTGTTGAACGTGTACGAAGTCGTCTGATAAATCGGCACCGCTCGCGAATTGGTCGTCGGGTCGGGCACCTGTCCGGCGTGGAGGCACTGCGTGGCGGGCTGCATACTGTCGGTCATGTTGGTCTTTCTGGTGTGAGGCGTTGGTAAATCGAGCGAGTTTCAATACTCGCTCTGCGTTGGAAAACTAGCCCGACGCGCAAGCGAGGGCTTCGTGAGGATCGAACAGTTGGCCCTCGCTTGCGCGTCGGGCTAGTTTTGAATTGCTTTTCTAAAACTTGAAACGAGCGGCACGTCCTGAGTCATCGAAGGGCGTGATGACTGCGGACACGATCGGAGTCACATCCATACAACTGCGGCATCGAAGCATCCGTGCTGCGATACCAAATCAGGGCGAGCAGGTTATGGTCCATCCCATCGGGCGGGGATCGTAAGTGCCCAGAAAACGAAACGCAAACGGTGTTGGTCAGGGAGCTGAAACGGTGGTGATCGCAACCATTTTGCGGACTTCATCACATCGCGGCAGGCACTGGAGAGTTGACGTATCAGGACGGCATTCTGTTGCCTGACGTTCCTCTTGGTCCGCGATACGACGGAGTCGGTCATGATCCGTCGCGGTCAGTCAAAACGGTTTCATCACGTTCGATGTTAAACATCGAGCGACTGGGTCGATGAGGGGGTTCTGCCAGTGGGTCATGAAGTCATCCAGCAATCCATCTTCACCGATTGGCACTTCTGCAAGCCGTCCTTTCAGCGCGTCGCCTCAGCAGAACTCGTTCGACTTCCGCCTCGCGCTGATTCCTCAAAAACAACCACACTTGAGCTACGAGCCCTGCGGAGAATCTACAAACATTCACACCGCTCGGCCCACAGCCCGCACTATGAAAATCGTCCGGGCAAGAGACGTACTCACCTTCCGGTCCACGTCGGCGGGTTTGGCCGAAAGCCCTCTTGACGCAGTTTCGGCCGGTTCCTACAACCCGCGCGTCTGTCAGGGGCAGCCAGCTCATTCAGAGTTTGCTGCGGTTCAAAACAACTTTCGGTTCGGAGAATGTGCCATGAGTGCAGGGACGCACGAGACGGCGGGGAACGGCAGTAGCAAGCAGAAACGCCGGATGATGATGGTCTTCGGTGGCGCGGCAGCCGCCGTCGTGACTGGTGGCCTGTTAATGCAATACTTCCGCGCTCCGGCCGGTCATGCCGCTGCGGATTCGGCTGCGGGGACGGCGCGTGTTGGAGGAGCGAAAGCTCCTGAAGTTCTCGCTCGCGTCGGTAAGGAGTCGATCCTCTACGATGCCGTCGCCGAAGAGTGCGTGGCGCGGCATGGCAAGGAAGTGCTGGATGATCTCATCCATCGCCTCGTCATTCAGCAGGCGTGCGAAGCGCAGCAAGTCACTGTCACCGAGCAAGAAGTTTCGCAAGAGATCGACAAGATCGCCAAGCGATTCAACCTCGACGTGAGTCAGTGGCTGCAGATGCTTCAGGCCGAACGAAACATCACGCCAATTCAGTACCGCACGAGCGTGATCTGGCCGATGGTGGCCCTGCGCAAGTTGGCGGGTGAGCAGATTGAGATCAGCGAAGACGATCTCAAGAAGGCGTTCATTCGTGAGTACGGTCCGCGTGTGAAGGCCCGCGTCATCATGCTGGACAAATTGCGACTCGCCAATGAAGTCTGGGAAGAAGCCAACCGCAATCCCGATGAATTCGAGCAACTCGCACAAAAGCATTCGGTCGATCCAAACAGCAAGGCATTGGGTGGTCAGGTTCCACCGATCCCGCGCTTCACGGGCAACGACGATCTCGAAAAAGCGGCCTTCAAGTTGAAGGAGGGGGAGATGTCGGGTGTCGTTCAAATCGGGACTGGTCGGTACGTGATCCTCAAGTGTGAAGGCCGCACCGAGCCGGTGGTGACCGACATTGAAGAGGTCCGCAACTCGCTGGTCGATCAGTTGACCGAAGCCAAGACACAGCAGTCGGTCGCCAAGGTCTTTGAGAAGATCAAAGAGCAGACTCGGGTAGACAACTACCTCACACGAACCTCGAACGGTCCCGGTCCCGGCGCTGGTCCCACGGGTGCTGGCGTTCAACCGGTCAGCGCGACTGGCACACGTCCACCGGCTGGTCCGCCGACCCGATCCGCCGCAGCGAACGGTGGCTCCGCGAAGCCCGCTCGCCAGTGATCTGGCTGTCGGAGTCTCTCGGCTGAACCTCTCGCCCCTGACACGGGTTCAGCCTGAAAACAACTACGCGGCGTGTTGCTCCCGAACCAGCAACACGCCGCGTTTTTTTATTTGAGCGATACGAGTGGCCGAGCGATCCGTGAAAACGCCCTCGGGGGCAAACAGCCCGTTGAAAACGGCATCTCGGAAGGGCGAGGCTCCCGCCGAGCCGCGAGAAACAAGTGATATTCCCACCAAGAACGGCTCGGCAGGAGCCGAGCCCACCCTTTTTCAACGGGCGGCTAACCATCGAGGTATTGAACCAAGCGTCTCACGAATTTTTGGCAGCGCCTTGCATCCGGATCATGTCGAGCTTGCTGAGCGGCTTGCCGTCGGGACCGGTTGTCGGAAGAGGAGCCTTCGGTGCGGAGGCTGCTGGAGCAGAAACCACGGGAGCGGAAACGGCTTCGATCACAGCCACAGCTTCGACGGACGTTACTTCAGTCGCAGGTGCTGGCGCGGCGGCAGCGGCTTTGGCGGCTTGTTGCTTGCGGATCATGTCGAGCGGCGAAGGCTTCGCACCGGCGGCAGGCGTGGCCGCAGCGGGTTTCGCAGCCGCTTGCTGGGCGCGAATGGCATCGAGTGGACTCTTGCCAGCGGGTGCGACGGGCTTCGTGGCGGGTGCGGCAGAACTGGGGGAGGCTTTCGCTGCGGGAGCGGGTGCCGCGCGTTTGACCGGGGCATCGACGACGGTCAGATAGGCGGGGTCGATGTCGTACCAACTGATGTCCACGGGGCCGTCGAATTCGACGAGCGCTCGACAGTTCATGTTGACCGTCTTGACCTTGCCGGTCCAGTTGGCAAATCGCTTCAACTCGGGGACCGAGGCATCGACCAACACGAACTTGTCGGTCAGCTTTTCCTTCAGCTTTTCGGCGAGATCAATCGACATCGAACCTCAACTC
>JAYTXB010000433.1:0-7437 GCA_043743205.1 Schlesneria sp. | reverse complement strand
AACGGCATCGGGTGCGCGGGCAAAGCGACTCGCCAAACATGCCAAGATCACGCGACAGCCGTTCGGTCACGTGCGGCAATCGTTGAACATGTTTCTCGCGCAGTATGGCGCGCAGCAGGTCCAGCGCCGTCAATTGGCTTATCTCTTCGCGCGGATGGGCTATGCCGAAGCGAGTCTGCGTCAAGCGGAGGTGATTCCTTGCGCCTCGGCCCGGTTCGAGTGCGAGGTTCTCTGTCGCGTCCATTCCGCACGGCGAATTGTGGAGCAGAAGCACATCAAGGAAGCCTTTGTCTTGCTGCAAGAGGCGGAGGACTTCTTGCATCGCGGGATCGACTGCGGGGCGCTCGTCGATCCTTGGAATGTGCTCGGCTTTCAGGGTCTGTTTCCGTTGTTCATCTCGCGCGAAGACAGCGTTCCCGACCAGCGGATCGAGATGCTGTATCACATCATGGAAGCATTGCTCGACGCGTACTCGCGTGCGTTGGAAGAGTCGGCCGCACGTGGTGAACAGGCTCTCGAACTGGAGATCTCACAACGCTACGAAAAGCTCGCCGAGTTCTGGGACCGGTTCGGGACGCTGACCGTGCATGATCTGCCGCGGGTCGCCGCGCGCGAACACTTGGACTCGGCCGAACACGTTGCCAAGGCTCTTGCCGATTGGCGGGCTGCGGGTGAATCGGCTGGCGACATGCTGTTTTGGCGCGCTCACGTCGATCAATTTCAGTCGTCGAAAGCCTACGGGCAAGTGGTTTCGGCGTTGCTCGAACGACACGACCGCGTGGCCGCTTTGGGCCTGTTGATGCAGTGGCTGAGTCAGCACGAAACTGTGGGACTGGAATCGGGACATCTGTCATTCGAGGACTTGCTGCTGTGGTGGATGGGGCAGGCTGTCGAAGATGGTTCGACCGCCAAGGAAGACCCGTGGCCGCTGGTCCGCCGCATGTTCGATTACCTCGAAGCGAATGCGGGCGAGATGTGGTCTGCGCCGGTCTATCGTGCCGGAGCCGTTGATGGCGAATTGGGCACCGCGTCCGATTGGTCCGAAGATCAAGACAACCGCCCCGGCGCGATGGAGGAGGAAGACGAGGAGGACGAAGACGGTTTATTCGGCGCGGCTTATGACAACATGGTCTTTCATGACAGTTCCGACGACGGTCAAGAAGGAGCGACGATGGAAGACGGGCCGAGCCTCGATGGTGAAACGCAGTTCGAGATTGTCGAAAAGCAGTTGGAACCACGATTGAAGTTCCTGCGCGTGCTGGCTCAGTTGTGGCAGATGGCGGCGACACTGGTCGTCGAACGAGAAGATCGGGCTGCGCTCGATGAGTCGAAAGAGTCGCGAGCGATCAAACTCACACAGACCGAATCACTTCGGCACTGGCTCGCACATGCCGTCCAACTGCAAACCGATCTGATGCGATTGACCGATGATCTCTGGAAGAGTGACATCGGCGAATCGAGTGGTGAACACGATGCAAACGTCGAGTACGACAGCCAATTGCAGACGAAGCTCTATCTCGTCCAGATGTCGCTGACGACGTGGCTTAGTCTCCGCTCGGCTCAGTGGTGTTTAGCATGTGCGTTGTCGCCCGAAGACCAAACGGTGCGCAGCTCGGCGGAGGAAGTCCGAATTATTGATATGTATCGCGGCATCATGCGGCGGGACGAAGTGGAAGTTCGACGCGTCCTCCCTGGTTTGCTGCGATCACTCCAAAGCAAGCCGCTCCTCTACGTACCGCTCGAACACGGCGGTGAACCGAAACAGATACTCACTGCCCGTTCGATGCAGATGCTGGTGAAGTTCTTGCTGGCGCATCTGCCGCAACTCGGGTTGCTCCGAGAGACGTGGCATCTGCTGCGAACGGCGCAGCGGATGGAACGGAGTTCACGACCGCGCGGGATGGCCGTCACGGAGTTCGACCGGCTCTTCCGCATCGCACTCCGCAACACGCTCGAATGTGTTGTGCGGGCATCGGAAGATTGGAAGGGTGGCCGCTTCAGCGACGAAGACCTGATTGAAATCGTCGGTGAAATCGTCGAACTGTATCTCGACCAATGGCTCGAACACAGCAGCACCATGCGGCTGTCGTCGGTCGAAGCCCTCAAGGTCGATGCCGTGTGGGACGACACCGCGAAGTTCGTAAAGACGTATGGTTCCGACATTCTCAACGCCCGCATCCTGACTCTCGGTAACGTGCGGGCCATCTTGCACAGCGGTGTCTCGAAGTTCCTCGAGTACCTCGAACAAAATGAAGACCCGTTCCGACCGATTCGCCTGTTGAACGACCTGCGCAACGGTACGGTCGATCGCGATGAGGCCGCTGAAAAGCTGCACCTGATCTACCAAGTGGTCGTCGAAAAATTCGACCGCTTTCTCGAATACAACACGACTACGACGCAGTCCGATTACGGCGAGCAATTCTTCAGCCTGCTCGACTTCCTGCGCGTCGAGACCGCTTACGATCGCGATGCATGGAACCTGTTGCCGGTTGCCGTTGCGCACGAGGTACTCGCGCGGCAGGGCAAGCCCGAAGCGGCCGTCATCTGGGAAGATGTCTTCGCGGTGAAGACCGAAGACATGGCCGATTCACACTTGGAAGGGCTTGAATCGCTGCAAAAGAAGTACGGGATGAAGCTCCTCTCCATCTCGAACCATTTGCAGGAACGGTTCGTCAAACCACTGGCGGTCAATCATATGCTGGCACGAATTCGCCCCGCGTGCGAAGACGCGGATCAGGGGCGAGGCAACTCGCCGTCGTTCCTTGCGCTCCAAACAGGCGTCGAGGAGTACATTCGCACGACCTCAGGTTCCGGACTCGATGTTCCCGCGTGGCTCAAGACGCTGGAAGACGAACTGAATCGCGTCCACGAATCGGGCGACCAACCCAATCCCGATGCCGAACCGCAATTGCGGCTCCCCGTCCCGACAATCACTCTCAAAGACATCCGCCAGCAATTGAAGCAGTGGAAGGAACCGCCAGGTAATCGTAAAGGCAAGGCGTGAGAACATAGCGCAAGACCCGCGTTGTAAGATCGGCACTCTGGCCTGAGGATTGCCCGGAACGAAGTGGGGTTACCCGGCTTAGGAATGACGGTTTTCAACAGGCCGCTAATCCTCGCAGCAGTGTGGCCGCGCGCCGAACATAGTCGCAGCCGCTCCAGACGGTGACGGCGACCATCGACCAGAGGAGCACGTCGCGCACTGTAGTGAACGCGATTCCACCGACGGACCACTCCGCCACCGGCGGGTGCATCGAGAGGATCGCGGCGGTCGCGGCGACGCATTGCAGGAACATCTTGAGCTTGCCACTGAACGAGGCCGAGAAGTCGGCACCGCGCTGTTCGAGGAATCCACGCAGGCTGGTCACGAGCATCTCACGCCCCAACACGATGATGACCATCCACGGCGTGACACCCGACCGTTGGGTGACGGGAAGCAGGAACAAGAACGTTCCGCTCGTGATGAACTTGTCCACGAACGGGTCCATGACCCGACCGAGTTGCGTGATGAGGTTGTAGCGCCGCGCGATCCAACCATCGAGGACATCGGTCAGCACGGCGAACACAAACAACCCCGCTGCCGTCAACCACGCGCCACCCGCCTGCATCAATGCGAACAGCACGAACGACAGCAGCAATCGCGAGAACGTGATTGCGTTCGGAAGATTCAGCGAGCGTTCGGGAGTGCTATTCATCGTCGGAGTCATCCACGGCCACACCCACCAAGTCGTAGTCGTTCCGCTCGACGATCTCGACCGGGACGAACATTCCCGGCTGTATGTCTTGGCCGCTGACGAGGACTTCGCCGTCGATCTCGGGGGCGTCCATGTACCCGCGTCCGCGCCAGACGCCCTCTTCAACTTGCTCGTCAATCAGCACGTCGATCTCGTTGCCGATCAATGAGTCGCCGTACTCGAAGGCAATCTGCTGTTGCAGCGCCATCAACTCATCACGACGGGCGAGCTTCACGTCTTCGGGCAGATGACCTTCCAATTTGGCCGCGGGAGTGTCGGGTTCGAGTGAATACGGGAAGACGCCCATACGTTCAAACTGTGCCTCTTCGACGAACTGCTTCAGTTCTTCAAACTGTGCGTCCGTCTCACCGGGGAAGCCGACGACGAACGTAGTTCGCATGACGAGGTTGTCGATGCGGTCGCGCAACTTGCGCACAAGGTCTTCCGTTTGAGACCGATTCACGCGGCGTTGCATGCGTCGCAGCATCGTGTCGTTGATGTGCTGCAACGGCATGTCGAGATAAGGAATGATCTTGTCGGATGCGGCGATGGTGTCGATCAACTGGTCCGAGAAGTTGACCGGGTACAGGTACATCAGTCGAATCCAGTCGAGCCCTTCGACCTGCTCCAACTCCTTCAGCAGTTCGACGAGACGGACTTCGCCGTACAGGTCGAGGCCGTAGTACGTCGTATCTTGGGCGACGAGGTTCAGTTCTCGCACGCCGTCCTTCGCGAGTTCTTGCGCTTCGGCAATGACCATCTCGATCGGCTTGGTGATGTGCTTGCCGCGCATCTTCGGGATCGAGCAGAACGTACAGGTCCGGTCGCAACCTTCGCTGATTTTGAGATACGCGAAGTGATTGGGCGTCATTCGCAGACGGGCGCGATCGTCGAGTGCGCGGATCGGAGCGGGGCGGAACAGTTGACGTTGTTCGCGTTGCCCACCGAGCAAATGGTCCGCGACGCGATTGATCTCATCGCGACCGAAGACGCCGACGATGTGGTCGATCTCGGGAATCTCTTCCAGCAACGCCGGGCCGAGTCGTTGTGGCAGACAACCCGCGACGATGACCCCTTTCGTTTTGCCCGCCTTCTTCAAATCGAGCATCTCACGAATGACGGCCTTCGACTCCGCACGCGAACTCTCGATGAAGCCGCACGTGTTGACGATCACGAAGTCCGCGCCGTCCGCTTCCGACACGAGGGCATAGCCATCGAGAGCCAAGATGCCCAGCATCTTCTCGCTATCGACAAGGTTCTTCGGACAGCCCAGCGTCACGAACGCATAGGTCCCCTTGCAGTAGCCATCCGCGACGGGAGCTGACAGAGGCGAGGAAGTATCCGGCTCAAAGGTACCGATGATGGGTAACGAGGACATGATCTTGATGACTTTCCAACGAGGGCGACTGCTTGTGTTGCTCTCAAATTTCACGCCCTGCGGAGACTCAGGGGCGTGCCATACTTCCACATCGACGGACTATGTGGCTGCCAGTGCTGCCGCCACGGCCAACACATCGCAGCGTTCGTTCTCGGGGTGGCCCATATGCCCGCGCACGTGAGTGAATCGCACGCGATGCTTGGTCAACAGTACATCGAGCTGCTGCCAGTACTCGACGTTTTTGACCGGCTTCCACGATCCCGATTCTTTTCGACGCCAGCCGTTTCGCTTCCAACCCGCCATCCATTCGGCACAGCCTTGCGCAACGTACTTGCTGTCCGTCACGACCTCGACTTCGGTGGGCGACTTCAATGCTTCCAACCCCGAGATGACTGCTTGCAACTCCATCTGATTGTTGGTCGTCATCGCAATGCCGCCGGAGAGTTCCTTCTCAGCTCCCGATGCCGGATGTCGTAGGATGCAACCCCAACCACCGGGGCCGGGATTGCCGCGACAGGCTCCATCGGTGAAGAGCTTCACAAAGGGCAGCGGAGCGGATGACGGGACATCACTGGAAGCGGCACTCGACATGAACGGGGCACCAAAGAATCATGGCAGTGCTGTGCAGAGTACTGACCGCAAGCACCACATGTCGGAGGATCTAAGCCAAGTTCGCACGACGCGCGGTGCGAGCCACGTCTTTCAACGCTCACGGAATACGATGCGGCCACGATTCAGATCGTAGGGCGACACCTCCACCAGAACATGATCTCCAGGCACGATACGAATAAAATGCTTGCGCATCTTGCCGGCTACGTGTGCCATCACGGTGTGGCCGTTTTTCAACTTCACGCGGAATTGCGTGTTGGCAAGGGCTTCGACCACGTCCCCCTCGACTTCAATGGCCTCTTCTTTAGGCATGTAACGCTGTCTCTTCTCGATACGGACAAAGCCCGGTCCCCGAAATTCGGCATCCTGAGTCGGGCGGGAGTATAGCGACCGACTTCGCGGCATACCAAGGTGGCGAGGAATTCGTCTTTCAGAGACAGGCAACACTCTTTTCTGCGAGGACCGTATCGAGACGGCTGGAGAGTGTGGCCCCCGGAGAAAATTCAGCCTCATCCCTCAATGACCAGTAACCAATACCACGGATCGAGTGCGGCGCTGTTGATTGTCTCAAACCGTCATTAGAATCCGCCCCCAACCGAAGCCCGCCGTGGGTCAACACCGTAGCGGCATGATGTCGCGGCTGGCCCTGTTTGATCCGTGCTCCGTCCCTACCATCCGTGCGATCAACTTCTGAAAACCTCAACTCGATAACAATTACAACGGGAGACAGTTCATGCGTCTGGGAACTCTGCAAACAGAACATGGTCCGCGAGTCATCGGTGTCGCGCTGGATGGGCGATTCATTGATTTGTGCGAAGTCGATTCAAAGCTTCCCACCACGTTGAAGTCGATCTTGGCGACCGATCAAGGTTTGATGGCGGCCGCCAATGCTTTGGCCGCGGGGATGGTGAAAGGACCGTTCGTCACGGGACGGTTGCTCGCGCCGATTTCCGAGCCGGGCAAGGTGATTTGCATTGGCCTCAACTACCGCGACCACGCGATCGAAACGAACTCCCCGATTCCAACCGAGCCGGTCGTTTTTAACAAGTTCCCGCAAGCGGTCGTCGGCCCCGAAGACGCAGTCGTGCTGCCCGCCGTCGCACATGAAGTCGACTACGAAGCGGAACTGGTGGTCATCATCGGCAAGAGTGGCAAGCGGATTTCGAAGGCGAACGCGATGCAGTACGTCGCAGGTTATACGGTCGGCAACGACGTGTCGGCGCGAGACTGGCAGAAGGGACGGCCGGGTGGTCAATGGCTCATGGGCAAGACCCCCGACACGTTTGCACCGACCGGCCCGTACCTCGTCACGGCCGATGAGGTCGATCCGAGCAATCTCAAAATCGGATTGAAATTGAACGGCGAAGTCATGCAAGCCTCATCCACACGCGAACTGATCTTCAGCGTGGAAGAACTGATCGCCCACCTCTCCCAATTGTTCACACTGCAACCGGGCGATCTCATCTTCACTGGGACGCCACCGGGAGTTGGTGCCGCACGCAAGCCGCCGGTCTACATCAAGGCGGGCGACCGCATGGAAGTCGAGATCGAGGATGTCGGCGTACTCGTCAACCCTGTCGTGGCGGAAGTCGTCTGACAAGCATCAGATTCGCGGTGTTGGCAACCTAAGGATCGGCACATCAATCACTGTCGGGGTTTGGTGAGCCGGGTGCCGTGAGGCTCCGGACGTCTAGGCGAAGAACCCGGGGCCTCACG
>JAYTXB010000432.1:0-1276 GCA_043743205.1 Schlesneria sp. | reverse complement strand
CTGATCCGACATTTCTCACGGAAGCATTCACGGGCGCAGGCCAGAGGCGTTCAGTAGCGCGGCAGTCGCGGCGTAAGCTTCGGCCACCCACGCTTCAATTTGGTCGGGTTGTGGACTGTATTCGAGTTCGATGGAGATCGCCCCTTCGATTTGGAGTGCGGCAATCTCGCGCAGATAAGGCTCGAACGGGACGACGCCTCGGCCGGGAGGGAGGTCGCCATGAACGCGACCGTCGCAGTCGGAGATGTGGACGTGGATCGCCTTCCCCTTCAGGCGTCGTACTTCTTCGGGGGCGACTCCGGCGAGGCACAGGTGCGACACGTCGATGTTGGCCTTCACCGCTGGGTGATTCACGTCGTCGATGAAACGGACCATGTTGTCGATGTTGTTCAAGAGCGACAGTGGGAATGGCTCAAGTTCGAGAGCGATTTGAATTCCCAGTTCGGCGGCGTAGTGGCCGAGCCGCTTGCAATGCTCGACGGCAAAGGCCCACTGATCGGCAGGACGGATGACTTCGCGATTCCAGATGTACTCGCCCAAGACCAGCAGGACGTTCTTTGCGGAGAACTCACAGGCCAAGTCGAGGTACTGACGGACTCGATCAACATGGAACCGTTGCACGCTCGGATTGAAGTCGATCAGTCCCGTCGCAACGCAGCAGAGCGACACGATCGGCAGCCCGACTCGGTCACACTCGCGGCGAATCAGCATGCGTTCCTGGACGCTGATGTCGAGCGGATCGGCGAAGATGTCGATCGTGTCGAACCCGAGTTCCTTCGTCTTGCGGATTCCCCACGTGGTGTCTCGCCCTGCCTGTGCCCACGCCGAGTTAATGAGTCCGAGTTGCATGTTGTGGCCTTGTGTTGAGTCGTGCTGTGTTGAGTCGTGAGTCGGTTGCCGCGCCAAGCGTGAGACAGGTTTGTAGTCTGCCTGTGTGCCATCATTCTGACAATTGCCGTGATTGTCGAAGAGGAGACCTTCGGTCGGAAGTTTCCGCGGGGTCGGGAGACCCGGGCCGAACAAGGACATGGGGTGGGTTTGTAACTTGTCTCATGACGAACAGGCATTGGCGAAGTGAAGATCGGAGCAAAGTATGGAACTGGAACTGAGCGGACAGGTGGCCATCGTGACGGGGGGCGCGAGCGGGATTGGATTGGCCTGCGCGCGCGGGTTTGCGCGCGAGGGCTGTCGTGTCGCGCTGTGGGATGTTTCGGCGCGAGTGATCGACGAGGCGGCGCGGCTGTCCGACGAGTTCGGCGGTGCGTCACTCGGATTG
>JAYTXB010000431.1:0-1912 GCA_043743205.1 Schlesneria sp. | reverse complement strand
CGCGCATGAACATCGACCGCCGCCACTCCTGCTTGCTCAGCCAGTCGCGCGATCTCGACTGCAGTCTCACGCTCGGCATCGGGGCCACTCCGAATTTTGATCGTCACGGGAATGTCTACGGCCCTGACGACTGCTGCAACGAGCCGCGCGATGGCAGGCGGATCGGCCATCAGCGCGCCACCCTCACCCCGCCCGATCAGCCGCCGGATGGGGCACTCGAAGTTCAGATCGACAATGGAAAACCCTTGTTCCGCGACGACCTTCGCCGCCTCAGCCATCTCGTGCGGATCGCTGCCGCTGATCTGACCGACCGCCGGTTTCTCGGTCGGTGTCGTGTGGAGCAGCTTCAACGCGCGACGGTCTCGCTTGGCGACATCGTGCCCATCCACGCGCTCGCCGCAGACGAGACTCGCCCCGAGCTGCTTGCACAGCAGGCGAAACGGATAGTTCGTGTGTTCTTCCATCGGCGCGAGCGTGATGGCATGGGCCACTGAAACAGAACCGATACGCATTAACCTCGTCCTTTTCGCCGCACGCGCATGTCGAGGAACGCCCCGAGCGCCTTCTCATAAGGCTCGTCGGTTCTCAGTCTGATGTAATCGACGCCTGCGTTGCCGCATTGCTTGGCAAGGTCTTCGCAGAACCGACGGTACTTGTCGAGGTACGCCTTTCTCAAGCGGTACGGGTCGGCGAGCACGTGATGTCCGGCCTGCTCCAAGTTGCGGAACTGAGTGGGATGTTTGAACGAGAACTCTTCCTCCTCGGGAGCCACCACTTGGAAGAGGACGACCTCGTGACGCGCCGCGCGGAACAGCTTGAGGGCCGCAGCCAGTGGCTCGATCCGGTCGAAGCAGTCGCTGATCAGGAACACCAAACTGCGACGCTTCAGCGTGGGGAGCATCTGCGTGAAGACATCCGTCAGCGAGGTCTCCTTACCCGGCCGACGGGCTTCGAGCAACTTGACGATCTGTGTGAACGACTCGCGATTCGAGGACGGCTCCCAGCGGTCGGCGATCTTCGTATCAAACGTGATCAGCCCCGTGGCATCACGTTGAGCGAGCAACAGGTATGCGAGTGCCGCCGCCAGTTGTCGGGCGTAATCAAACTTGGACAGCGTCGCGCCGTGATAGCCCATGCTCCCCGAGCAATCGACGATCAGGTACGACCGCAGGTTGGTCTCCTCCTCGTACTCCTTGATGTAGTAGTGGCCGGTCTTGCCGTAGGCCCGCCAGTCGATGTGCTTGATCTCGTCGCCGGGGTAGTACTGCCGGTGCTCGACGAACTCGACCGACGAGCCTTTGAAGGGCGACTTGTGCTGCCCGATCATGTAGCCCTCGACGAGCAGCTTGGCCACGACCTCCAGCCCG
Organism: Schlesneria sp.; assembly: GCA_043743205.1. Lineage (GTDB taxonomy): Bacteria > Planctomycetota > Planctomycetia > Planctomycetales > Planctomycetaceae > Schlesneria. Next base: position 545 of record JAYTXB010000431.1, on the reverse strand, counting down.
CCAAACTTGGCGAGCGCCGTCGGATCCGCCAGCGATTTCGAGGAACGAGCCGCCACGAGTGATGTCCGTCTGATTGAGTGCGAGAACATGGAACGCCCTCGCCAAGGTAGCCCTGTCGCTCCGCGACAGGAAGCGAGTTGTGATAGCGGTCTTCTTGAAATCCAAGTCAGTCGAAGTCGTGCGCGTATCGCGCGATCACGCTTCCTGTCGCGGAGCGACAGGGCTACCTTTCTTGACGAACCTCTCGTTCCCAAGCTCTGGCTGGGAGTCTCTATCGCGTGCCAATCCTTCGGGAGTCGCGCGAGGTTGAGGCCAATGAGGGGCCGCTTCCCGAACTGATTGTGTTGGTCCGTCATGCCCGATGACTTCCATGATTCGAGTCAGAATGAAGTTCATCCGTCGAGGAAGTCTCTCTTTGTGTGGCTCGCTGCGTTTGGGTTCGCGACGAGCGTATTCCTGCTGACGAATAGTCCGTTGCTGGCTGCGAGCTATCCGTATCTCCGCGCTGGCTGGCCCTCGTTCTCGACCGGCTGCTGGTTGCGTCG
>JAYTXB010000430.1:0-8084 GCA_043743205.1 Schlesneria sp. | reverse complement strand
TCTCCTCCCATGCGGAGTTGAACGGTCTCGGCCAGATCGAAAGCGTCGTCATCTGCTTCCGACAACTGCATGTCGCCCGACAATTCAAAGTCGTCGTCTTGATCTTCCTCGGAAGCCATTGGAGCGGAAGCCAACAGAGACTCGGGGGTTGCCAGATGGCGCTGTCGTGCTGGCGCGTCGTCATTGACCGACGATTCCTCGATCACTTCAAGGTCAAACGTTGGCATCGTTTCATTGGGAGCCGCATCCCGCCGACGCATGTAAGCCGCTTCGATGTCGGCGCGCAAGAATGAACCACAACTCCAACAGCGAACGAGTCCCTGGCGACACGTCTCACCGCACTTCGGACACGCCTCCATATCGCCATCGACAGCGGCGTCCGTGGGAAGTGATCGCCGCTGAGTCTCTTCGGCGCGAACCGCATGGACGACATGCCCGCACTCTGGACACTCTGCAGTGTCTTCGAGGAGGAAGGTGTCGCACGACGGGCAGTTGATGATCTGAATCGCCATATAGGACACGACCCCAACAACTCGGAAAGAATGTCGAAAGTATGAATGCCTGAACCGAAAGAACCAGGGTGATCGACCGACAAGAAAAAGGTCTTCACCAATTCAAAATTGGAGCAAATGGAAAAACCTCTACTCCAGACGGTGCGGCAATCTAGCACGGTCCTTGACTGATTACACGCTAGAAACCGTGGGGTTCTCTGCTACGCCGGATCGAGTCGTTAGCGTCGTCTTAATCGTCACAGTTGAAGCTCGTGCCAGCCAAGCCCCAGAGGTGTAGAAGCCTCTGCTCCTTGATCGCCGGTTGCCAGCAGACTGCCGTACACCGTGGTTTCCATTGAACTCGGCAGATAGGATGCCACCCGCCGCAAGGGTGTCTGCCTCGCAACGGTGTCATTCCCATAGAGAATCAAGGAGTCCCCAGGATGTTGTTTCGTCCCGCATGCTGTTTCGCAGGTCTGCTCGCGTTGAGTGCGTTCAACGCCGCTACTGCCGCTGACAATGTTCCGCCTGCCGGTTTTACGGCCCTCTTCAACGGTAAGGATTTGTCGGGCTGGCATGGTGTCAGCACGGAAGACCCGCGCAAGATTCAGGCGATGAGCGACGAAGACCGCGCCGCCAAGCGGACGAAGAGCCTCGACGACATCAAGCAGCACTGGAGTGTTCAAGGTGCCGATCTCGTCAACGATGGCAACGGTCTCTATCTGACGACCGACAAAGACTACGATCACTACGAACTTTGGATCGACTACAAGACTGTCCCCAAGGCCGACAGCGGCATCTATTTGAAGGGTGCGCCGCAAGTTCAGATTTGGGACTTCACCGATCCGACCAAGTTTGGCATCGGAGCGGATAAAGGATCGGGCGGGCTGTGGAACAACCGCGCTGGCAAGCCGGGCAAGGATCCGCTGGTCCTCGCGGACAAGCCACTCGGTGAATGGAACCGATTCCACATCGTGCAAGTTGGGACGCGGACGACGATCACACTGAACGACAAGCTCGTCGTGGACAACGCGATCCTCGAAAACTATTTCGACAAGGATCGCGTAACACCACTCGTTCCGAAAGGACCGATCCAGCTTCAGACCCACGGCGGTGAGATTCGTTGGAAGAATGTTTTCCTCCGCGAGATTCCTGCTGATGAAGCCACTAAATTGCTGGCGCGAGACGACTCAACATTTACGTCGCTCTTCAACGGCAAGGATCTGACCGGTTGGTCGGGATCCGCCGAGAACTACGAAGTCGTAGACGGGGCGATCCGTTGCAAGACCGGTAAGGGGGGCGTGTTGCACACGACAGACGAGTACTCGGACTTCGCCGTCCGTCTCGAATTCAAATTGCCTCCCGGTGGAAACAACGGACTCGCCATACGCTACCCAGGCCAAGGTGACACCGCTTACGTCGGCATGTGCGAACTGCAAGTCCTCGACTCCGAGCATCCCAAGTACAAGGGTCTCGATCCGCGACAAGTGCATGGCTCGGCCTACGGCATGGCCCCCGCCGCGCGTGGCTATCACCGACCGGTCGGTGAATGGAACTATCAAGAAGTACACGTCGTTGGCTCGACGATCACCGTCGAGTTGAACGGCTCGACGATTCTCGATGCCGATCTTGGCAAGATCACCGAGTACATGGCGAACAGCCCGCATCCCGGTAAAGAACGAACCAAGGGTTACTTCGGTTTCGCCGGCCACAGCGACCCGGTCGAGTTCCGCAACATCCGCATCAAGTCGCTCGCCGCCGCCAAGTGAGAAGGCGGTGTTTTTAAACGGCTTTGCCAAACACCAGCAGGCTCTCATCACAATGAGGGCCTGCTTTTTTTATGGCCTGCTTGTTGGTCTGTACCGGATCACCGTCGAATCGACTCTGACCTGATCGGCTTTGGTGCGATGTGGTTCAGTCGCAGGCCGAGTTGCGTGCCACAGCGGACAACTTCACCCAGCGCGACCGTTGAACCATCGATCTGCAACTTTAGTGGTTCATCGCAGCGTGTCGGGAATGGGATAAACGAACCGGGACGGAGAGTGATGAACTGTTCGAGCGTCATGCGGCGCTGGCAGAGTTGCACGGAGACGGGGACCGGGATCGAGCCGATTCGTTCGAGCAACGCCTCGCGCGACGAATGTGGAGTCGAGACGGGTGTCGTCTTTGAGCGACTCGATGTGGAAGGCGTTCCGTTCATCTGCCCGCGTCCTCAAACGACTCGACTGCCACAACACTCTGTCGGGGTCTGGTGCGTCGTCAATGCGGCTCTCCGCCATTCCTGTTGGCCCGCAGAAATTAGCCGCAGGGCGTTAGCCCCGGTTAAGCGAAATCGAACCGGGGCTAGCGCCCTGCGGCTGATGTACCACAAGAATCAACACGAATGGCGGAGAGCCGTCAATGCTTAGTTTTCGGGTAGCCTCGTTCGCCAGAACGTGGGAATTCCGCACTCTGGCGAGCGCAGCTAACCGATTTTTGTGGCGTTGAAGACGCACTGGTCGCCTGACAGACTCCATCGGATCGAATCGGCAGGGAACTTCGAGGAATGTCTCTTCAAGGGACAACGTCGGTCGATTTGTGGCTGGCTTGCTCACGCAGTGTCTCGCGCCGATCGGCAGTCATCGCGGCGAGACCGAAGAACACGATCCCGATCACCTCGACGAGCATCAACGTCCCGCCGTACTTGTCGAACCAGAGATTGACCGGCGCGTTCGGGTCGCCGAGCGTCATCGAGACCATCGCCAAGATCGTGATGACAAAGGCGGTCGCAACGATGGCGGTGAGATGAAACAGAACTCGCGACATGCGAACAGCTTCCATGGGAGAGTTGTTGGGAGTGATGAGCGTGTCGTTAAATCCGGATTGAATTGACGGCTTGCTCCATGTCGAGCAGCCTCTGTTTGAGATCAGTCCCGGCGGGAGAGGTGTATCCGCCAAGCTTGCCTCCCGACGCCAGCACTCGATGGCAAGGGATCAAGATGGGAAAGCGGTTCGTGGACATCACGGTTCCCACGGCTCGGGCCGCGCCGACGTGCCCGACCTTCCGCGCCAAGTCTCCGTAGGTCGTGGTCGTTCCGTAACCGAGTCGCCTCGTCGTGGCGAGAACCTTGTCGCGAAAGGGGGTTCGTTCCGGCAGTTCCAAGTGAAACTCATCGAACTCCACGCGCTCACCGTTAGAGTAGTCGAGCAGTTGTTGCCGCAGTCGCGGGAACCAATCAGCCTCTTCGAAAGAACCCGTCGCCGCGTACTCTGCCAACCAACTCCTTGCGGCTTGTCTAACCGAGGCAACTGAAGGATGGCCAACGAACACGGCACGAACGAACTCGTCCTGTCCGGCAACTCCGAGCCAACCGAGCGGCGACGAGAACGAACACAGCTTCGTAGACTCATCACCATCAAACAGGACTTTGCGAACGGCCATTCTCGACCCCTCTTTGACCGGTGTAGGACTCAACTATAGAATGCTGCCGCAGTTTGTGGACTCCACGCACAGCCTGCAATCGACGGACGACCCATGCCGAAGAAATGGGACGATGTGCCGGACGGGCGAAGGCAGACAGGGGCCAAATCGCTTGGAAACCGGCACTTTTTATTGGTCGCACCGCTCGTCGTGACAGGCGTTTTGACCCGATGTTCGGCCACGCGAATTTATTCGGCCACGAGGCTCCTTCTTGAGGAACAGACTGATGAACCCGTACTCGTCGTTGGCCGATGACTTCTACGTCAACATGAACTTGAACACCGAGATGCAGCTTCCGGCAGGTCGAGAAACGATCCTCGGATTCTTCGAGCGAGTTCAGAAAAAATTTCCGACGATGCGCAACTTCCACACGCGTGAGAACGGCGACTTCGTGCTGGAGGAAGACAAAGACATGGGCCATCAACGCTGGGTGACGCTCGAACCGCGTCGCGTCTGTAGCGGACATATCAACCCAGATGATGTCGATGCGGCGGTTGAACAGCATTCGCTGATCCTCGATCTCATCCCGTTCATGCTGTCGGTCAGCCCGCTCGATTGTGAGGCTCTCGATTATTTGATGGGCTTCGATTTTGCCTATCGAGGTAACCACGATGAACTCGTGGCGGAGGCACTCGGTGTCGGCTCGGCCATGGAAGGGATGCTCGAAATTCCCGGCATGAAGGTCCTGAACTATGAGCCAACCATGACGATTGCCCTCGACGAATCGTGCCGCCGCCAAGCGAGACTGATGATCGAGACGAGAACCAACGCCTACCAGGTTCGACGCGGCGAGTTCCCTGAAGAGCAGATCAGCGTCTTCTTCACCGTCCGGCAGTACGGCAGTCTCGAATCAGACATGTCTTACGAGCAAACGTTCTCGCAACTCCGCACAACGGCCGAGCAACTGCTGGAATCGCACGTCATCGAACAAGTGCTGCGACCGCTTCAACAGGCGATCTCGACGAAGTGAGGTTGGTTAGTGAGCAGTTGGCAGATGGAAAAGCCGCAACGAAATGTGGTGATTGAGTTCGGCGGGAGCAGGTTATGGGCTGCGGCATCGACCCGAAGGTGGACTACGCGTTCAAGCGAGTCTTCGGCAGTGAAGAGAATCGCAATGTCTTGCGGCATCTTCTGAACGCGATCCTTGCCAAGTCCTTGCTGTTGCCGATCAAAGAGGTACTACTACTCAACCCGTTCAGTCAAAAAGATGCCGCCGATGACCGGCTTTCGGTACTCGACATCAAAGCGAAGGATGAGGCTGGACGCGAGTACATCATCGAGATGCAGCTGTTCGCGCAAGCGTCCTTCCCAGAACGACTGCTCTACTATGGAGCCAAGCATTATTCGCAGCAGCTTGCGGAGGGTGACGACTACTCAAACCTGCGACCTGTAATCGTGATCTGCTTCGTCAACGCCGTCCTCTTCCGTGAGTTGCCGGGATATCACAGTTGTTTTGAACTGGTCGATGCCCGTCACGGCGGAAGATTCACCGATCAATTTGCCATCCATCTCGTGGAACTTCCCAAGTACATTGAAGCCGCTCCTGTTGATAACGATGCCGATCGTTGGGCATACTTTTTGAAACACGGAGAAGAATGGGAGCCGAAAACGCTTCCGCCCTTCCTCTCAGCTCCGGAATTCTTTCAAGCCTCGAGAACCCTTGCCATGCTCGCTCAAAGTGACCTCGAACGCGAACTGTACGAAGCTCGCTTGAAACACGCCCGAGATGAACGGGCACGCACGAAGTACGCGATTGATCAGGGGCAGGCTGAAGGACGTGAGCGAGGACTGTCGGAGGGACTGTCGCAGGGACGTGCTGAAGGGTTGTCGCAGGGACGTGACGAGGGACGTACTCGTGAAGCTCAAAACTTGATCCTGCGGCTGGGAACGCGGCGGCTAGGGGCGGCTCCTGAGAGCGTGATTCAAGCGCTTCATGCGACGACTTCTGTCGAAAAGTTGGAGGGCTTGGCCGACCGCATTGTCGATGTTTCGAATTGGGATGAGTTCGTCGCGGCCGGGCTTCCGTAAATCGTCGAGCTTTTTCGTTTGTGGATGTCACGATCCTCAAGGTTCTCTGCTTTTTGTGTTTCACTTTGTTCCCATCATGCTTCTCTCCGTCACATGATCTTCTCAGGAAACCATTCATGTCTGTGCAGCTCAGTGAATTTGCGAAGTCTCTCTCCGTCGAAACGGCCTTCAATGTGTTGGCCGTCGCGAAGGCGCTCAAGGCGACTGGCAAAGATGTCGTCGAACTGGAGATCGGTGACAGCCCGTTCGACAGCACGGCCTCGGCGAAGGCTTCCGGCGTCGAGGCCATTCAGCAGAACAAGTCGCACTACTGCCCTTCGCCCGGCCTGCCCGAGTTCCGTGAGGCGGCCGCTCGATTTGTGAAGCACGAGTTCAACATTCCGGCTGAGGCGGCGAACATCGTCGTTGCGCCGGGGGCCAAGGTTTTCGAGCAATACTTCTGCGAAGCGTTCCTCAATCCCGATGACGGTGTACTGGTCTTCAGCCCGTACTTTCCGACGTATCTGCCGAACATCCTGCGCCGCAACGCGCGGCCTGTTTTGGCACCGCTCAAGCAATCGAACGGCTTTCGGCCCGAGATGTCCGCGATCGAGAACTTCCTCAAGACGGACAAGGCTCCCAAGGCGATCTTCTTCAACTCGCCCCACAATCCAACCGGCGGCGTGATGACGCGGCAAGACCTGCGCGACGTGGCCGACCTGCTGCGCGGAACCAACGTCGCCGTCTTCAGCGACGAACCGTACTGCCACATGGTGTGGAAGGGGACTCACGAATCGTTGCTGTCCGAGCCGGGGATGCTCGAACGATCCGTGGCGGCCTACACGTTCAGCAAGAGTTACAGCATGAGCGGCTGGCGGCTCGGTTTCTCGGTCGCATCGGTCGAGGTTTCGGATGCGATTGGCAAGATGATCAACACCACGCTGTCGTGTACTCCGCCGCTGGTGCAACTCGCCGGCAAGGCGGCTCTCGAACGAGACACCACCGAACGCGACACCGTCATGCAGAAGTTCCGCAAGAAGGTCGAACTGTTGACGAACGGCCTCAACAAGCTTGAAGGCTTTCATTCGCTCGACCCGGCCGCGACGTTCTACGTCTTCCCGAACGTGGCTCCGGTCTGCAATCGACTCGGCATTACCAGCCACGGCCTCGCACTCTATCTGCTCGAAGGAGCCGACGACAAATTTGGAGTCGCCTGCCTGGGCGGCGAATGCTTTGGCGAAGCAGGCGGCGGCTTCCTGAGATTCAGTTGTGCCGAGCCGGACGAACGGCTTCAACAGGCACTCGACTTCCTGCCGGTCGGGATCTCGCGGACGGATCGCATCGCGGCATACCTCGACAAGCATCCGAAATACCGCTTGACCCAGCCGTATGCCGTGTGACGGTGAAAGGCCGAGAGATGGTCCAAGATCAAGCCGTGCACTCCGTCATTCTGCGCGCAATAGCCGCGATTGGGTTCGCTTCGTTACTTTCGTTCTTGATCTCGCCGTTCGTCGCTTGGAAAAAAGGATACGCCCCGTACTACTGGCTGTTCGCGTGCGGGCCAGTGGGGTTGGTCGTGGTCTGCTGCCTGAGATCGCTCAAGCTGGCAACGACACCGGAAGAGTATGAGCGCATGGAAGCGAGAGCCAACCTGATCGGGAGCGTGCTGACGGGGATCGCTCTGTTCAGTTCGGTGAGTTTGTTTGGCTTGATCGTGTTGATGTGGTTCGTGTGACTGTGAATTGAAAGTGAAGAGACTCTGCATGGACGCGCTGCCACTCGTAAATACACTCGACGCAAATCTGTCACCGCCCCGCCGCCGTTTGCGGATGTTGTTGGCCCTGGCTCTCGTGTCGTACACACTGATCGCGTTTCTGGGAACACACGTTCCGATCCCGTCCGGTGTGATTCCGAGTGGCGGAGACAAAGTCCTGCACTTCGTGGGTTACGCGGTGTTCGGAGTCTTGCTCATGGGATTACGGGCCAGTCTGGGACCATTTCAATGGACCAGTGTTTTGGGGCGAGCGGGCTTTCTGGCCTGCTACGGTGCTTTCGATGAGATGACTCAAAAGCTCGTCGGTCGCAGCGCCGACGTGGCCGACTGGTGTGCCGACATGATTGGCGCA
>JAYTXB010000429.1:0-1400 GCA_043743205.1 Schlesneria sp. | reverse complement strand
CAGCGGATGCGCGGGAGGGCCGTTGCTCCCGGTCGCGGTTGTTCCATTTGAGTCCGATCGAAACCGACGACGACGCGCACGTGAGCCTGTGCTGCGTCGTCCGCTTCGGAACTGAGCGACACGTCACGCACTTGGCCCCGATACGTTTTGCCCGGTTCTGAGGCCAGCAAGAAATCAACATCCAGTCCCGAGTCTCGTCCCTGCTTGGCTCGCAACACGTGCCCAATGTTCTTGTCGGCAACGCGCACTTCGACGACCCACGGCCCGGCGGTGTCTCCCACGCTGAGCAGCGCTTGGCCTCGTTCAACCGGGCGTGCCATCAAGTGTTGTGAGACATCCCACGTGAGGACTTTGCCCGCGATCGGACTGCGCAGAGTCAATCCCGCGCGGCGTTCCTCAATCAACTTCCGTTGCAGCTCCAGCGTGCGCTGTCGCTCTTTCAATTCTTCTTCATCGGCCGTGAGTTGCCTTGCGCGCGAGACCGCATCGGGCGTGTTACCTCCCACCAGTCGCGCCGCTTGAACTCCCTTGAGTCGTTCGTTCACGGTCGCGATCTCACCAATCAGTCGCGGTGTCTCCGTCTCCAATTCGGGGTCGCGCAGCACGAGCAACGGTTGGTCTTGCTGCACGTCGTCGCCGTGAGCCACCAAGATTTGTTCGACGATCCCGGAGGTACTGGCAAACACGTCGCGACGCTGAGCGGGCCACAGTTCCGCCGGACCGGTCACGGTGAACTCGGCCGGAATCAGCACGAGAGCCGCGACGATCCCGGCCAAGAGCATCAACACCAACAGAGTCACCGGTCGCAGCAACAACTGCGGCAAGCGTTGGACTCGCTGCCACAGGCCGAGCCACGGGATGTCATGCCGTTCGATGGCCGCTCGCAACGTAAGGCCTGACCGCGCGGCGAGTAGCTCTCCCTGCGTTTGCCATCCCGCCAGATCGTTCAGCGTTTGGAACTGCTCGAACAGCAGCACGGCCGATGCAAGTGAACGATCCTGTTCATCACGCTTGGCCATGACAGGAACGATGCCGATCCCCATCGCTCCCGAATCGCGGACATGACGCTGCAAGAGGTCTGCGAGTCGCGAGTCACTTATGGCGTGCGACTTCGCCTGACTTGCACTCGGATCGTTCGTGGTTGGCTCATTCAACCCGCGCCAAACCGAACGCCCTTCACGCGCAACGAGTCGCGCCAATGATTCGAGCGAGCGTGTCGCAGTCGAGCGTGGCTCGATTCGTTCCACGCCACTGACAGACTTCAACGTGAAGCCGCGACCGCGCCGAATCAACACGCTGACGCGATCACACCCGGCCAACAGTCGTCCGTCGTTGGCGACCGCCGCACAGACCGCCGACAGGTCGAGCGATTGCCAGAGTCGTTGCGAGAACTGGTCCCA
>JAYTXB010000428.1:0-6947 GCA_043743205.1 Schlesneria sp. | reverse complement strand
TGTCTGGTCACACGTTCAACCGGACGCGACCGAACGGCATCGTTGATCCGACAGTCACCACGTTGAAGGTCGAGACCGACGAAGGGCGTCCGCTCGCCTTCGTCATCAACTTCGGTGCTCATCCGACATTGACCACCGACTGGCGACCGTTCGCCGTCTCGCGTGACCTTCCCGGCGAAGTCTGCGATCTCATCGAGCAAGCCCTCCCCGGCACGATGGCCATGTACGTGCAAGGGGCTTGCGGCGACGTGAACTTCCTGCGCGAGTACATCGATCCCGTGCGACATCACGAGCCGGCGCGACTGCTCGCCGCCGTCGCGTTGGAATCGCAAGCCGAAGTCGAACCGATGCCCTCGCCTCACGTCGGATTCTTTCGTGAAACCAAGCTCCTCCCGACGCGCCGCTGGACGCACGAAGAGATCGACCACGACCGTGTCGAGGCTCAGAGACGCCTCGACACCAACGATGTCGCTAACTGGCGCGAGACCATCGGCCGCTCAATGACCAACCGACCGGATGACATGGTGCAACGCCACGGTGGCGATGAGTTGAAAGCGGTGCGCGCGATGGCCCGCTTCAATCTCGAATGGACCGGACGAATGCTCGTCGATGTTGAGACGCGGCCCGAGACACTGGCCACTGAAGTCCAAGCGATCAAGTTCGGCGACCTGACTGTCGTGGCGAACTCGTCCGAGTTCTTCTCCCCCTTCGCGCTCGATGTCCGTCACCGCGCGGGAGTCTCCGAATTGATGATCGCCTGCTACGCGAACGGTCGCATCGGCTACCTCCCCGACGCACACGACATCGACGCCCGCAGCTACGCCGGTTTCCAATCACCCAAGTACTGCAACCAATTCCCGTTCACCGCCGAGTCCGGCCCCGCGATGTGCGACGCGATGGTCCGCGCCGTGAACCAGTGCCAGACAGCTTGATTGCGCGAGTTCACACTCACTTCAACAAGGACACCACAATGCCATCGAGCAACTCACCGAACGGCTTTCGAGGATCAGGCGGGACGGACGGCGGTGTCGGTCTGTTCGCAGCCGGTCTCGGGCTGGCACTGATCGCGCTCTGGCTGCTTCTCGATTCCGTGCAAGTCACGACGGGCGGTATGGGCTGGGTCAGCGGCGCGCTGGGCATGGGACTGACGACCTCCTCGGGCATCGTCTTCGTCCCATTCTTTCTCGGCGTCTGCGCGTTGTTCTACAACGGGAAGCAAGACTGGGCTTGGTGGCTGACCCTCGGTGGCCTCGGCGTGATCGTCATCGAGATCATCAGCCGCATTCACTTCCTGATGACGATGAAGACCTCGCACTTCCTGCTCATGGTCGCCCTCTTCGCCGCTGGCACCGGCCTGATGCTGCGTTCGTATCGGCCGTCATCGTCTTTAAGGTAGCCCTGTCGCTCCGCGACAGGAGGCGTGTTCGCAGAAGGACGCAGGACTCTCAACAAGCCATCGACCGCATCGCGCTTCCTGTCGCGGAGCGACAGGGCTACCTTAAACCACAAGCGCAACGATTGCGGAGACTTACTCACGATCGACACCTGCGATCTCAGGACGGTCGGCGTGAGCGAGTCGCTTCAGTACCTCGATGCCTCGTTCCAGCGGCTGGTCTCCGGCGGCGAAGCTCAGGTGGAAGTGAGAGTCATACCGGCTGAAGACGTTGCCGGGGATGATGAGCAGTTCGTGTTCGATCGCCTTGGCCACGAACTCACGGGCGGTCCCCCACGGTACTCTGATGAACAGAGATACCTCGCGTCCACCGCTCAGAAAAAGGCTCACTCATACCCGTGCGAGGTATAGAACGCACCGCCGCTGGCTTGTATGTCATAGAGGCCGCTCTGTTCATTGAGCAGCTACAGGCGTTTCTATGCGTAGTCGGCCACGCGGTCGGAAACATCCCAATCGGGTGCCGCCAGTCCCACTGCATCCATTTATGTTGAGGGTTCAGCCGTTTATTGCGAAGTTTCAAACGGAGCCGGTGTTGGGTACGGAACGAGAGACAGTATTTGTGGAACTGCTGGCACCAATGATCTGGTTGGATTTTGGGCACATGACGAGGGCCGTGTTGAATATCAGGTTGACGTATTTGGCGAATTCGACACATCGACATCATGGCTAGCTGATGATGTAAACGGCACAGGGCTTTACAACTCACGATTCACAATGGAGGGCTCCAGTCGCACGCTGTGACTATTTGTGGCTGATGCAGATCGGTTTTATATGGTTGCTCCCGACAGACGCGACAATACCCCAGACACTCGAAGCGTCTGGGGTATTGTTGTTTCTAGGCCAAACACGACATGTAAACAAAGAGCTTTTAAAACTCGCCGACGGTTTCCCCGCCACCCTTGGTCCCCAAGGCTCCCCAGACGCCGTATGGGCTTTTACCGCTGGAGGCGGTCACAGCAACACCGAGGTTGCCGGTATCAATACTGTCGCCAACAAACCGCACCGCGCCGTCTGCCATCAAGCAATGAACGCCACCGGTGTGCCTACTGCTGGGAGAGAGAATGGAGTACGCCGAGTCTGCATTGCCATTCGCGTCATTCGTGCATGACGGAGCATTCGGACCGAGTACCGTGGTAAAAGCAACGTTCTCAGGCTGGCCATCCTGCCAGATAGAGCTGAACTTCCCCTTCACCGCTGTCCATACTGTGTAATTGCTTCCACTGATGATGGGAGCCGCAGCAGCAAGGCAGGCACCAGCACTCGTCGTGATTCCGCCAACGTTCGTCAGCATTGATTCACGAACGTCAGGAGAATTCTTTCCGTTGATTCCAAAGCTCGCTTGGACTCGTTCGCTGAAGGCAACTGTATTGCTCGTGCCATCGACGCAATCGGCGATGCCGTAGCAGGTGTTGGCAGCAAATAGTCCACTGTTTGTGGCAGAGTCGCGATTTGTGGCGTTACCGCCGTTCAACGCGTAAGAGTCCCCTCGGCAGAAGGCATAGTTGCAAGTCCCTCGAGTTGTCAGGATGCCGGGGTCAGATGGGCATCGGAACGCGGGGATCTGCTTGAACCAAACATTCCAGCCGCTCCAAGGAGCCGCGCCGCCGGGAGGAACCACACCAGCCACACCAGCCACACCACTGGTGCCAGTCAAATCTCCTTCTTCGATCTTCCTCGAAACGCACCGTGTGCCAACCATAATTTCGATGGTGTCCTGCGAAGACTTCACGCCCCCAACATGGCCGAGAGTGCATAGTCATCACAATCTGGGGGGGGGCGTAGAATGCGCCTTCGGCTGTCCAAATAAAAATCGGATTTTCCAGCGGCCGGTGCTTTTCATTGGATTTCATGGTGTGCGGTTATTACGTTCTGAATCGTTCGCGTAATTGTTATGCGAGTCTCGTTCTTGAACTGTAAGGGAAACTATGAAGCGCACATTGCGGAAAACTGGTGTATGTTTTGGATTCACGTTGCTGGCGTTTATCGCCATGAATTCGCCGAGCGAAGCGGGGGATGCGATTTTTGTCCGTAACTCTACGGGCAACTGGCACATTAACTGTGGTGCTGGCCACTATGGTGCACTCAATTGGGAAGAGTTTGGAATAAACATCATCGCGGCAGGTTCATTTGCAAACATCCCCGCAGGTACACCCTCGATCGTCGTGCCAATTTCAGTTCTTGGTGTCGATGTCGTCATTGATCCAATCACTCTCGACTATGTCAAAGGAGAATACAACAGCACATTGGGTGGAAATCCTGATCACCAAGAGATGCTCGACCACAGCTCAGCAACGGTCTTTAATTCTCAGATTAATTCTGCAGGAGCGTCATGGGATTACATTCAAGGTTGTGACGTAGTTCATGGCGATTTGACAATGTCAATTGCAGGCGATGGAGTTCAGTGGATTGATGTGACTTTTGACATTCTCTGGAGTGAAGCTCTATCTACCACAAATGGAGTCGCATCGCTTGGACTCTGTGAAACCTACATTTCCGTCAAGAGAAATGGCAATGAAGTTGTCTATATTTTTGGCGGAAATGAAGGAGCTTATTACGCAGATATTGAAGGACATGTCGGCGTTTCGAGCAGTGTGAATGGATCAACGTCTGGTGTTTCGACTATTAACAATCAAGCCGGCTTTTGGGCTGCAGATGGCGATCAAATCGAATATCATATCTGGAACTTTCGCGAATACGACAGCAGTGTTGGATACAACGGAGGAATCCTCACTGGTAGCGCCATTTTCGATTGGCGATTCGCTTTAGAAGACTCGAGCCGAACGCCATAGAACCGCCACGCCTTTGTTTGACGATCACTCAATCACAGGTTTTTGTCGGCATCACAGACAAACTCGATTCAGTGAAGAGTGCGTCGTTCCGTCGAAAATAGTCAGCCGCAATCGCGTTCGGCACCTGCGGCTGGCGTACTTTTCTACGACAAACATGTTTCTATGCTAATTGGGACATGTTACCAGAGAGCTTTTAGAACTCACCGAGGGGTTCGCCGCCACCTTTGGTTCCCAAGGCTCCCCAGACGCCGCATGGACTTCTACCGCCGGTGGCGGTAACAGCACCACCGAGGTTACCGGTATCAATGCTATTACCGACAAACCGCACTGCGCCATCTCAGCCATCAGGCAATGGACGCCACCGGTGTGCATACTGCCGGGGGACAGAATGGAATACGCCGAGTCGCCGTTTCCATTGGCGTCATTGGTACTGGACGGGGCATTCGGGCCCAGTACTGTGGTAAAGGCTACGTTCCCAGGCTGGCCGTCTTGCCAAATGGAGGTGAACTTCCCGTTTACAAGGTTCAGGGGAAGGTCACCTACAACGGGAAACCGGTTGTCGGAGCCAATGTCACCTTCACCTCTGAAACCGCGAACAAGAGCGCCTTCGGTCGGACAGACGACAAGGGCGAATACCGCTTGACCACCTACGGAGCCAACGATGGTGCCGTGGAGGGGAAGCACATCATCGTCGTCTCGAAACAGTCCGTGAGCGCTTCCAACAAAAAAGAAGCTCCCGTGACATCGACCGATTACATCCCGCCCGGATTTGCTCCAGAAGAACCGGCCGCACCTCCCACAGACTTGATCCCCGCCAAATACGCTGCCGCAGAGACCTCTGGCTTACTGGCCGTGATCGCCTCCAAAGGGCCGAACGAAATCTTGCTGGAATTGAAGGACTAAACAATGGTCGTCCGACTGGTTGTTCGCCAACCTTGACAACTTGATCTTCAAACCCGTGGCACGGCTCTTACGAGTCGTGCCATTTTTCGTTGGCCCCTGTGATTCGGAGCGAGACTGGCATTCGTCTCACAGGCGGTGTCATAGTCTGGGACGCTCCCTTGTCTCGGTTGAGATGCTGCGGCTACCTTGCCGCTCTGTACGAGATCGACGTGGCTGAACCTCATACTGCGAGGACTGGCGATGCTGTGGCGAGGCGGTGAAATCCAAGTGTTATGGGGTGCCGTCGTTCAGTGGTGGTCGTCTCGACTGGTCCCCTCTCCTGCCCGGCTTCGGGGGGAGTGGGTTAGCAGCCCGTTGAAAAAGGTGTCGCGGGAGGGCGAGGCTCCTGCCGAGCCGCGACAAACAAGCGATATTCCTACGAAGAACGGCTCGGCAGGAGCCTCGCCCTCCCTTTTTCAATGGGCTGTTAGGGTGAGGGGGGATTCGCTGCGGGGCGAGTACACATTTGTCATGGCGACTCATTCCGTGCGGTGCTGGTCTGCATTTCCGGAGTCTTTGAGCGATCGATCCCCTCACTCTCACCCTCTCCCCCGCAGACGGGGGCGAGGGGACCGGAAGTGGACTACTGCCAAACTGGGGGCCTCCGCTCAGCCAACGTACTCGTTGCTGTGGTCCCTACTGCTCGCGTCGAGTTGCCTGCTCAACGTCGCGTGGGCCGGACCACCCGTGTCGCCGACCGAGCCGCTGACTCCCGCCGAGCAGCAGGCCAAGTTCAAGCTGCCTGCCGGCTTTGAGATTCAACTCGTGGCGAGCGAGCCGGAGATTCAGAAGCCGATGAATCTGGCGTTCGATGCGCGCGGGCGGCTGTGGGTCTCGCACAGCATCGAGTATCCGTTTGCCGCCGCCGATCCGGAGCAGGCTCGCGACGGGTTGACTGTGCTGGAAGGAATCGGCTCCGACGGCAAGGCGACGAAGGCGACGCGGTTTGCCGACGGGTTGAACATTCCGATTGGTGTGCTGCCTCTGCCGAGTGGCAACGAAGTCGTCGTCTGGTCGATCCCAAACATCTGGAAGCTGACCGACACGGACAACGACGGGAAAGCCGACAAGAAAGAAATCCTTTACGGGCCGTTCGACTTCGCCGACACGCATGGCAATCAGAACGCGTTTCGTCTCGCCCCCGATGGCTGGGTTTATGCGTGTCATGGGTTCCGCAATGCGTCCAAGGTCAAGCTGCGCGGCGAGGGGCCGGTCGTGCTCGAAATGACCTCGGGCAACACGTACCGGTTCAAGCCGGACGGGTCGGCCATTGAGCAGATGTCGTGGGGCCAGGTGAACCCGTTCGGTCAGGCGATTGATCCGCTGGGGAATCGGTTCACGGCCGACTGCCATTCAAAACCACTCACGCTGATCCTGCGCGGCGGCCACTACGACAGCTTTGGCAA
Organism: Schlesneria sp.; assembly: GCA_043743205.1. Lineage (GTDB taxonomy): Bacteria > Planctomycetota > Planctomycetia > Planctomycetales > Planctomycetaceae > Schlesneria. The sequence goes on along the minus strand of JAYTXB010000428.1, from coordinate 357 downwards.
GCCGCACGACGGCCTCGGGTTTGTCCCGCTCACGACGGGGAACGACCACGGTTCGACCGGCATCGCGGGAGTCGCGATCTATGCCGCTGACCAGTTCCCGCGCGAGTATCACGGCAACATCTTCGTCGGCAACGTCGTCACCAACATCATCCACCGCGATGTCGTTCAGTGGCGCGGCTCATCGCCGTGGGTCGAGAAGCCGGAAGACTTCGTCACGTGCGACGACTGGTGGTTCCATCCGGTCGATCTGCAATTGGGCCCGGACGGCGCGCTGTACATCTCGGACTTCTACAACAGCATCATCGGTCACTACGAGGTGGATCTGAAGCACCCGCGCCGCGACCGGACTCGCGGGCG
>JAYTXB010000427.1:0-3993 GCA_043743205.1 Schlesneria sp. | reverse complement strand
AGCTGAGACACTGGCGAGCCGCCTGCCGTCAGGCTGCGGGTTCTTGATCGCCGCAGGAAACCCGTGGCCTCACGGCACACGGCTCGCCTAAAACATCTCACTCATGGCCGTGCGAGGTCTATCTATCAAAGACAGTGGTCGCCCGCGTGGGCATCAACGTTGCTGCGACGCGGGCGGCAAGTAGCCGACAGGCAGTACGGTGCGATCACTCCCTTGCTTCGGAGGTCCGGCGTCGGGAGACGCTGCCAGTGCTGTACCGTTGGCATGGCGTGACTGGCGAAGAGAGGCCAACAACTTCTGTGCCTGAGGCAGGTCGGGTTTCTTCGTGAGCGCCTGTTGCAAGTGATACTCGGCGTCGGCCACTCGGCCCTGATCGTTCAGAATCACAGCCAGGTTGTAATGCGCTTCGGCAGGACCGACGGCTTCGATGAAGCTTCCCAGCGCGCTGGCCACATCGCCCGACTTAGCCTGTACGACACCGAGTTGGAAGGGGTAGGTCGGTTCATACGGCGACAACGTTCTCGCGGTTTGCAGTTGCTCGATGGCGCGTGGCCAGTCCTGTCGCGAGGCATGGTACTGACCGAGTGCAGCAGCGACTTGAGGATTCTTGGGGCTGAGCTTTTGCGCCTTGAGCAACTTCGCTTCGGCGTCGGCCGGTCGGTTGATCTGGATGTCGAGGCGCGCCAGTCCGAGCAGCGCGTCGATGTTTTTGGGGCTTTTCTCCAGCACCTTGTCGTAGGCGCCGCGCGCTTCGAGCAGATTGCCGTCATGTTCGTTCCAGTTGGCATACGCCAGATGGAGTTTAACCGGGTTGTTGAGCTTGTCGCTCGAAGTGAAGTCGGCCGAGCCGGGCGTCGATCCACCGCCGACGGGGGCCTTGGCTGGAGTCGGTAGCCCTGGGATCGCTCCCATTTTTTGAGCGGTCGAGCAACCCACAGCGAGTACCGTGAGACTTAAGGTCGCCAGCATCCAGACTCGAACTCGCGACAGCAGCAACATGGCAGATCCTTCCTTAAAACCGGGCGGTCAGCTCGCCGTGGTGGTCTCGGTCGAGTGGGGTCGAGTGTTTCTGAATCGTCTTGGAGTTCACAACTGGCCGAAGAATCGTCGAGCACACTCGGTCAGCAATTCGTCTGTCAGCACGACCGGTTGTTCGTGAAAGCGGCAGATCGAGTCGGCAATTTCGAGGAGGTCGCGCGGGTCACTCGAACGGGGCGTGCGGCCTTTGTCGTAATGATCGCGGAACAACGTTTCGACGAAGGAATTTTCAAACGGAATCTTCCGCTGCTTACAGACCAACTGAAAAATCACGGTGAACAAATCACGGGTGGGAGCCTCAATCTTAATCTTGTGCTTGATTCGTCGGAGGAAAGCGTCATCGACGAGTTCCTTCGGATCGAGGTTCGTAGAGAAGATGGTGAGTTGCTCGAACGGCAGCATGAACTTACGGCCCGTCACCATCGTGAGGTAATCGACACGCTCTTCCAACGGCACGATCCAGCGGTTGAGCAGTTCCTTCGGGCTAACCAGTTGGCGACCGAAGTCGTCAATCAGGAAGACGCCGCCGTTGGCCTTGATGTGCAGTGGTGCCGCATAGAAGTTGCCGATCTTGTTGTACTGGAGTTCGAGCATGTCGAGCGTCAATTCACCACCGGTGATGACGACCGGCCGCTTGATCCGTCGCCACCGCATATCGACGGGGCCATCGTTCACGACATAACTCGATTGTTCAGAAGCCCCCGGTTTGTCGCCCATCCCGCGTCGCGTTTGCTCGGCATCGTCCGTCGTCTGATGCAGCCCCGGATCGAAAATCGTGATGATGCTGTTCTCGGTTTGAATCGCGTAAGGAACGTAGATTTCGCCCCCGAACATGTTCAGGAAGCGACCGAGTCCCTTCGCCACGAGTGTCTTGCCGTTACCCGGTGGGCCATAGACGAAGATCGACTTGCCGCTCACGACGGCGGGGCCGAGGTCACTCAGGAGCGAAGGGCGAATCACAAAGTCTTTGAACGCCGAACGGAGTGCTGCCGGGTTGCAGGAAGTTCCGGTGACCGGTTGCAGGCGGCATTGCTCGATGTAGCGTTCGAGCGGTACGGGAGCCGGACCCACGTAGCGACAGTTCTCGAAGCTCTCTCGAGCGCGGGTCCGGCCGAGGTCGGTCAGTGCAAAACGGTAGGCGACGCGTCCGACCATATCGCCCGACGCGACCTCCACACACTTCTGGTCACGCAACGCGCGCAGGGCCTCATCCACGATGGAGAACGGCAGGCGTGTCGTGCGAGAAATGTCGCTCCCTTGAATCGTTCCCTGCAAGTACATCTGCTTCAGGACGAGATCGCTCAGTTGAGCCAGATGCAACCCCGTGTCGGCCAGCGTGGCAGGGCTGCGCGGGGCCACGACCGGAGCCGATTGAGTGACCGGCCCTTTCGCCGCTGACGCGACCGTTGGATTGGGAATGGACGGGTCATTCAGTGAGACCAACGTCTTGGCATTTTGGGGAGCGGGAGCGGGACTGGAGAACAGGTCCGAGTACAGATCGTAAACCTGCGGTGTCCCTGGGACGGGAGCCAATACCAATCGCGAGGACGATCCGTGCGTGAGTGATCCCGCGTCGTCGTGCGTCGCAAGCTCTCCATCACTGGTCGAAGAAATCGAATCGATCATCGTGTCCTTCACCAACTCGAATCCTGAGGATTTAGGTGTTTCCGATCACTCGATGAACCGCCAGCCGCAGGAGTGCGGCGGCAAACGCCAGGAGTGCTTCTCATATCGACCACGCGCACGCCTGCGGCCGACGGTTAAACGACTCCCGTCCAACCGCGTTCGGTATTCACGACACTCCGCTCGCGCAGGACTTATTTGCTTGAACCTTTGCCGCTACCGCCGCTCTTGCTTCCACCACCCGCCGCTCCTGCTCCTGCACTGCCGCTACCGCTCCCAATCGAGAACAATCTCGGAGTCGGAATGGCCTCCATTTCCATCGTTCGCAAACGATCAACTTCACTCGCGGGGCGTCCGGCGAAGAACTCGCGCCGGGTGACGATCGGCGGCGCGTTCGCGATACCCGACACGTGGAAGTATTGTTCGACCTCAGCGACGCGCTGCTGAGTGACTCCAACCAAATTTCCTTCCGCGACATAGACCGTGCGGAACTGAGGCGGCACCGTGGCCGCGATCCAGTTCAATTGGTTCTGTCCCGCTTCGTTGAGCTTTTGAGTCTCAACGTGAAAGTAGTAGTCGTGAAGCGTCGTGGCCATGACCCAACCGGAAGCGGTCTGCTGTGCGAGCAGATCGTTCACATAGGCCCGGTCCTCAATGTTGTACGGATATGGCCAGTAGTGATTTGAATGGTAGGCGTGCTTGAAGGTCTGCTTGCGACCAACGGGGCGCGGATACGGTGGCCACAACTTGCCATCTTTTTCAATCTGGCGAGTCCCCGCCGGATCATCCGCTCGCTGGCGATACCACTCTTCTGTGAACGGAAACGGTCCGGCCGCTTCGACGACAGCCGCCGCCAGACAGAGTGGGATGGCTGCACTTTTCAAACAGTCCTGCCAACGAATCCTGAGCATCGCATCCCCCGCTTCCGTGAAAGCTATCAGCCTGAATGAAGTCCCTCTTCGCCGCGCGTACTCCCTACGAGTCGCAGCAGACCCCATGCTCTTATCGACAGCCCACTCAACGGGTCATAACGGAAAGATCGGTCGTAGCGAGGACTCACCGGCAGAGACCGCCGATCGCTTTGAGGTGACGGCCCTGAAGGCGACCGGCATGAGTCTTCTACTCCAGACCAACTCGAAGCGTGAGCAAGGGAGTTCATTGAGCGACTCCCTCGCTCACGCTTTTAGAAGTTGCATATTTTCGGCTCTCCGCCATTCGTGTTGATTCTTGAGGTACATCAGCCGCAGGGCGCTAGCCCCGGTTCGATTTCGCTTAACCGGGGCTAGCGCCCTGCGGCTAATTTCTGCGGGCCAACAGGAATGGCGCAGAGCC
>JAYTXB010000426.1:0-1870 GCA_043743205.1 Schlesneria sp. | reverse complement strand
GGATTGGAGTTCGACGAGTCTCAGTAACGACGGCACGGCGGAGTCGGCGCGCGCGGCGTACTGTTCGAGGACGCGACGTTCGTCGATGCTCTCCTTGAGTTCCTTGTGAATCGCCGCGAGCAATTCATACGGACAGTCGCTGCCGATCTGTTCGGGGTAGAGTTCGATTAGTTTGAGGAGATGCTGTTTGGCTTTGGCGTACTCGCCCTTCTCGATCATTTGCGAGGCGAGGAGCGTCAGCCCCTGAAGGCTATTCGGATGATCGGCCACCCAGTGCGCGAGGCGGTCCGGATCGTCATCGTCTTTCAGCGCGGAGAGGTCGTACTTTTCCCAGTCGAGATTCGGCGCGAGTTCTCGCGCCATTTGGGCCGCGTACTCGCGGAACTCTTCGTCGAGTTGATCGAGGGGTGCGAGATGCCGTTCGAGCGCGGGATCAATCGGCAGGCCGGTGGCGAGATCGTCGAGCACCTTCTTCAGTGCGTCGATGCCGTACTTTTCGATGAAGTACTCAACGACGAGCGATGATTGGAAGTAGGCGAAGTTCAGATCGGCGGGCGACTCGGGACGCAGGAACGCGCCGCTCAACTCGCGGATCGGCGTTGTCAGGCCGCTGAGAATGCGCGTGCGAGACTTCGCCGTCATCCACTGGCCCCACGTCGGGTGCGCCTGGCGTTCCTCATAGACTGAGATCCCCTCACTCAACCAGCGCGGCATGCGGTTGTGAGTCTTCTCCAGCGTGACGACGTGACAAAACTCATGCCACAGCACCGCCTGCCAGTTGGAGGGATGATCCTTTTGCGACGCGGGGCTGTTGGCCGTGATGACCTTGCCGAAACAAACGCCGAGATAGCCCGCGACTCCCGGCATTCCGAACGTTCTCACCGCGAAGTCGTTCGGCTCGGGAAAGATTTCGACCGTGATGCGGTCTTTCAATTCGAGGCCGTACTTCGCACAAAGGTCTCGCTTCGCCCGCTTGAGCAGCTCCATCACCGCCTCACCGTAGATGGCCGCTTCCTTCGCCTCCATCCGCACGATGAAGCTGTCGTCTTCGAGCGTCTTGTACTTCACGAAAGCATCGCGAAGCTGCATCAGGTTGAAGACGTGAACGTCATAGGCGTCGGCTTTCGCGGCCGCTTCGCCCAGCTTCCAGCCCTCGGCCTCTTTGCCCAGCCGGAGGAAGTCTTGTGCGAGTTGCACCCGCGCCGGTTGAAAGGCGTCGTCGAACGCGAGGGCCTGCTGTTGATGAGCGGCTCCCTCGGTGAAACGGTACTTCTGCGACAGTTTTTTGCCTATCAGATGGTCTACCAGCGGGTTCTCTTTCCACGTCGAGAGGGCGGCAGCCCGGTACTCGATGGCGTGACGCTGGTCGTTCCTCAAACCGGCGATGATCGAGCGATAAGCCCACGCGGCGGGATGAGTCGGATTGATCGCGATGAGCTTGTCGAGCTTGTCGGTCGCCGCGTCGTACTGTTCGGCGTCGATGGCGTTCTCGGCCTGATAGAGCAGCGCGCCGGTGTGACGATAGTTGGCCTTCAGGCAGAGCGTCAGAGCGTGTGCGGCGAGTGGAGGCTCACTGCGGTCGAGGCTTCGCACCACGCCAAACTGCAGGTCGGCATCGTCGGGGTATTTTTTGACAGCCGCCTGAAACGTGTCGGCGGCGAGTGCGAAGTCCTGCTTGGCCAGAGCCAACTCGCCGCTGGCGAGCAGCGCGTCGCGATGCAACGGATGGAGCTTGAGTGCCCGGTCGTAGAAGCCCTCCAGAACCTTGCGGGCATCGGCCCCGATCATGTCGGCCGTGCGACCGAGTGCCACCAGATTGTCGGCGTCGGAGTACCGCCACGGCGCGCGACCCGCCTGGTCAGAGATCTCG
>JAYTXB010000425.1:0-2472 GCA_043743205.1 Schlesneria sp. | reverse complement strand
GCCACATAAAGAATGCAGCCCAAACTCCAGATGTCAGTGCGACCATCAAACAGTTGCACCTCGCCGCGATATTGTTCGGGAGCCATATAGGCGGGAGTTCCCGAAACCTCGCCGCGCAGGCGAACCTGTGTCGATTCGTGGACCGCGAGTCCGAAATCGACGACGCGCGGCTCGCCACGTTGATCGAGCAGAATATTGGACGGCTTGAGATCGCGATGCACCAAGCCACGCAGATGCGCCTCGTGAATGGCTTCGGCAATCTTGATGACCATCTGCACGGCCTTCGTGACCGGAGGACAGCCCTGCTCGAAAAACTTCGAGAGCGTCCCGCCCGACACGTACTCCATCGCGATATAACTGGTGCCGTTCACGAATCGACCGACATCGAACACCGTGACGATCCCGGCATGACGCAACACGGCCGTCGTTCTGGCTTCCGCCAAGAACTGACGCAGTTTGGCTTCCGTGGCGAAACGTTCTGGCCTTGGGATTTTGATCGCGACTTGGCGTCCCAATTCTTCGTCCGTGGCGAGATAGACGCGAGCAAACCCACCCTCATCAATTAGCGACTCGATGCAGTACTTCCCCTGACGAACGGGCAGGACGCTGAAGTCGGTAACCGGACGAGGACGAACTGCCCCGGGTTGCTCTTGAGTTTCTTCAAGCACAACAGGCCATCCCGCGACGACATCCGGAGCGGGTGTCTCTTTGGCTGGCTGGACCAGCGTGGCACCTGTCCGCGTGGAAATCTGCTGACCGCAGGCGGGACACGTCACCGAGATGTCGGGGAGGTCATCCACCGTACATTCGTTGCTACAGAGGGGGCAGATCAGGAGCATGGCCAGAACTTTTTATGAGGGACTCGCAGATGAATCTCAAGACATCTTCGTCACCCAAACCGAACTCGCGGGGAATATGCACCTAGCGCCGCACGATTTCAACTCTCATTTGGAACAAAAACGTTTTAAAGCGGCATTCAATCGAATCCGAACGCCACAGATTTCGTGACATGATGCAGCGAATCTATGGCGAACAGCCTGATCCTCTGCTGAGTTGTGCCGTGAGGCAGGCCGAGCCATCGAGGTGGGACTATTCCATGCGAGTCACTCCACCAGCGTGTGTTCAAGGCACAACAACCAGTACTCGGCTCGTTTCGACGTTTGTCTGGAACGGACGTGAATATACTTCTCGCGGTCCAATCTGAGACATTCTGAGCGGTGAACGTGAGTCCTCCGGCTCTTGGGATGAAGAACCGGAGGACTCACGTCCACCGCTCGGAAATGTGTCATTCGTGACCGTGCGAGGTGTAGTTTGGCTGAGCGACCGAGTGTGGCACGCCCTGCGAGGACTCAGGGCGTGCCACTCAAACAGACCGACGATACGAAAACGTCCTCTTGAAATTGCGGTACGAACGATCAAGGGTTCGGTGGCAACCACAGCTTGGAGGGCGAAGCCTTGTCCGACCGTGTTCTCGCCAAGCGGCGAGCTTTGAGTCGGACATAGGGCGGAACGAACCGGCCTCGATAACCGAAGTGATCGACGGCGGCCTTGTAGTCGGCGCGACGCGGTTCGCGAAGATCTTCCAGCACGAAGCCCGCGCGACATAAGCCACCGACGAGTTGGTCCCAACGGTGCAGGTACTCGACAGCTCCGGCCTCACGGTACGAAGTGTCTTCGACCTTCGGCAGCGGTCCCTCGTGGAAGTATTCGATCCCGACGACGAACTGGTTGCGTTCGTTGCGGTGTGTGATCTGGGCGCAGGTCGGTTGCTTGTGCTGACTGATGTAGCTGCCGCCGTCGCGTAGGACTCTCGCGATTTCGCCATAGACGCGCCCGATGTTCGGCACGTAGCAGGTGCTAACCGGCTGATGCACGATGTCAAAGGACTCGTCGCCGAGGATCGACAAATCCTCCATCGACGCTTCCACAGTCACGACGGATAGACCGCGTCGGCTCGCTTCGCGGCGATCGAGTTCCAACATGCCGGGGCTGAGATCGACCACAGTCACGCGCGCACCGGCCGCTGCGTACAGAATCGACTGCCAACCGCCCCCCGATGCGAGACACAGCACATCCAGTCCCGCAACACTCGTCGGCAACCAGCCTCGCCCATCGAGCGCTTTCAGCGGATCACGACACTCTTCGTCCGAGGCCGCTTTGGCAAATTGACTGCCATCCGACAGTCGATTCCATGCGGCTTGATTTCGCAGGCGATACGCTTCGTCGGGCGCTGGGGAGGTCATGGCGAGAGTCATCCGAGGGAAGTGGTCGGTCACGATGGATTGGCCGGGTCCGTCGTCCAACCTCGCAGGGTCAGGAGTGAGACATTTCCGAGCGGTGGACGTAAGGCGAGCGGCAAGTGTTGGCATACCCAGTCGTAGGATGGACGCCTCGTCCGTCCGTCACAACCAGCGGGGACTCGGACGGACGAGGCGTCCATCCTACGGGTAAATCATTTCCTGCCGCTCGCCT
>JAYTXB010000424.1:0-1730 GCA_043743205.1 Schlesneria sp. | reverse complement strand
ATTGTCGATGCGGCCGTTTCCGATGCGGCGGCAAGCCCGTCGGACGCGGGTGTCGTTGAACAACAGCCGGTGCCGTCAGCGTGGTGATGCGTGTGAGAGTGCGGCGCGGCCTCTTGGCTAAGACTCGCCGCCGGTTCAGCGATGAGAGCTGTGGTTGCAATCGGCGCGGGGCCGATCGCTGGTGACGCGACACTGTCGGTCAAGGAAGCGGCATCGGGAGCAATCGTCTCGGTGGTCATGGCGGGCCTTGTGAACTCGGGGCGAACTTCTGTTGGGCGGGCCGATCTGACGGGACGCACCCAAGTTTTTTTGTTGTCAGACATGTGGACCCTGCTGAAAAAATCCGGGGGCAGGCGATTCGACACCGCCCGCCCTCGCTCACGCTGCGGGTTACTTTTCTACACGGGCATAATTCTAAACGGGCGTCAGTCGTGTGCCCGAGCGAAGACGGCACCGTCGCGAATTTGGACCTCGAACGTCGAGATCGGTTGGATGGCGGGCATGCACATCGCCGCCCCCGTCCGCAGGTTGAACTTCGCTCCATGACGCGGACAGGTGATTGAGCAGTCGCTCCCCAAGGCACCGTTCGTCAGCGGCTGGCGGTCGTGCGAACAGACATCTTCGATGGCGAAGAACTCCTCGCCGAGACGGATCAGCAGCGCGGGAATGTCATCCACAAAAATCGACAGCCGCCCACCAGAGGCAACGTCATCAACAGCGGCAACTCGTTCAAACTCGGACATACAGGCAACTGACCTTCCAAAACATGTAGGGTGCGTGGAGTCTTCGGAACGCACCGATCGTTATCAAGTCGTGATCTTCCCCCATGGTGCGTTCCGAAGACTCCACGCACCCTACCGCACTACCCGGCAAATCTCAGTTGGTGGACCACTAGTTCAGGAATGGCCCACGCTGGCCGGCAATTCGGAGCAGCGTCTGGAGCGGCAGTTCAAAGCCGGGCAACAGCGGTGACCGGTAGGTTTCGCCCTCAACCAACACCCGCTCCGATCCGTCGGCCAACGAAACGGTCATGGTGCGACGGAAGCGATCGATGATCCAGTACTCCATAATGCCCGCGTCCCGATACTCGCGACGCTTGGTTTCATAGTCGCGCACCCGATCGCGCTTCGATTGTGAGACAAACTCGATGGCGATTGTGGGCGGATCGAGTTTGTAATCCGGCAATCGACCGAGTCCCACCCAGATGACGCGATCCGCACGTCGCCGCGATCCATCCGCGAGATGGACGTACCGTTCGGGCAGCGTGTCGTCGATGACTCCACCGGAGGGATGCTGGTGCGCGTAGAATCTCAGCAGGAAGGCCAGTTCGTCATTCGGACGGGCTTCACCTTCGGCGGGGATCGGGCTCACGATGACAACTCCGTGAATGAGTTCGTACCGGTACGCGGGATCCCACTTCGTCACGGCGTCGAACTCTTCGGAAGACAACTCCATGCCGTTCGATCGGCGACTGAGCCGGGTGGCTTTGGTTGCGATGACGCTCATTGACACCTCACTTCATCATCGGGTGGCGGTTACTCGCCGATGCCCAGTTTTCGTTCAACCGCTTGGCCGAGGGTTTCTCGGACGATCTCGACGGGGATGCGATCGTACACGCGTTGGAAGAAGCCGGTGACGATCATGTGCATCGCTTCGGAGCGGGTCAGGCCGCGGCACATGCCATAGAAGAGTTGCTCTTCATCGACTTGGCCCGCTGTGGCACCGTGAGT
>JAYTXB010000423.1:0-4963 GCA_043743205.1 Schlesneria sp. | reverse complement strand
CTCGGCAAACGGCAGCAGTGCTTGGCTTTTTGTGGCACCTTCCCTCAACAGGGGAACGAGTGGAGCCAGCGGGGTCTCCGCCGCCGGTTCGTCGAAGCCAACGTGACGTACGCTGGGCACAGATCGACCGCGCGGTGACTCATCGAGCGTCGGTTGCAGGTTGGGCTGTTGTTCGGTTCGAGTGATTTGGTTCTGAGGCACTGCCGTCTTGGTGCGAACAGGCTTGGCCGTCACCGTTGCGCTCGCGTTCGGACTCGGTCGAGTCACAGCGGCGGGGGCGGTGCGTGTGACCGGTTCGATGGGGTCGAGCGTCACGAACGCACGATCGTCGTGCTCGTCTGTGAGAGCATCACCGACGCGCGCCTTCCCGGCAGGAGAGGCGGACTTGGCCCCTTTGCGCGAGGCGAACTGCGATTTGCTCGGAGGAGGTGGCAGGCTCTTCTTGACAACGACCGGCACTTTCTCTTCGGTGGCCTTCTTTTCGCGAGCGATCGCTTTCGAGTCGTCCTTCTCGGACTTGCCGCCGAGGCGACTCCACCAATGAGCGGGAGCGGCCTCTTCCACCGGAGCAGGATTGGTCGGGGCCGCTTGTCGGCGGTTGCCGAGCGTCGGCTTCGTCGCTTCTGATCGAGTAGACGGTTTGGTTGCCGAAGGACGCGGTGACGAGGCAATCGGGGGTGCGGGCTTTGCGTCGGCAGTCGTTTGTGGCTTGTGCCAGCCGAACCACGACTCGGCCGGTGCCGACGTGGAACACGTCAGTCCGAGAGCCAACACAGCAATCAAGCTGTGTGTCGTTGAGGTTCGCTTCGAGCGTTGCATTCCTTGCTCCGCGTCATCGGCATCACGAGCGGCTGCTGGGATGCGATCAATCGTGCGTCCGTCGTCATCCGTGACAACGAGAACTTCGCCGAGGCCAGCCGAGTCGGTCTCGATCAAAACATCCGACGCGAGAATGTTCAAGTCCCTACTCAACCGATCACAACGCCGATGTCTCGTCTCCGACTCATCGGCATCGTGAGCAAGTCAGGCCCGTTCCGATCTTCACCAGCGGCGCGACCGTTACAAGCCGAACAGCCTCGGGAGTTCGCGTACACGTGACTCGGCGGATGTTGCCGATCACTTGCTGCGTTTGGGATCGACGGCGGCGGGATCGGCGACAATCGGCTTGTCGATCAGTTCGACTTCGACTCCTTCGGGCCGGATCGCGGTGACACGCAGCCGTTCTCCCACGAGGTCTCCCACGCTGACGACGGAGTCTCCCACAATGGCCCCCACACCTTTGTTGGTCTGCACGAGGGCCGTCAGCCGTTGACCTTTCACCGCAGCGCGAAGTTCCGCCAACTTCTCGGCGTCGAGTTGCTTCAGATCCTCAGCCGGAGCGAGAGTCTGCAACGACTCATTGGCCACTGTCGTTACAGGCCGCAATTCGGTGGGCATCCTGAACGGGTTGACCACCAGCACTGCGATGAGCGGTGTTGTGGGCCACGTCACCGCTGAACCTGGTATCGATCCTACGGCAGGCTTTTGTGAGGCTTCCGTGACGGGCATCGTTGTGGAGCGCGGCGCTGCCGGGAGTGACGTGGTGCCGACCGTCGTCGAGACAGCCACCGTCGCAGGCGAAACTGTTTTCAACGCGGACGGTGGCTCTGCGGTCCGCACCAGTTTGGGTGGCGGCGCGACATCATTCGACGGGCCACAGACCAGATAGAGCAACACTGCTCCCAAGACCGGGATCAGCAAGAGCTTCGACTTGCTCGGCGCGGGCTTCCGTGAGGCAGATCGTTCAACCATGTTGAGTCTCCAGAACGGCAGGCTTGGTGAGCGGAGCGAAGTAGATTCGCAGCGTCATCTCGATTGGCAATTCGGTCCCTTCGGTTCCCACGGCGTGTACGCGCAAGCGAGTGACTCGACACAGCCGAGCCGTCGTGCGGAGTCCGTCCAAGAAGCGACAGATGCCCGAGTAGTCGGCCGTCGCGTCGAGCTGAACTTCGAGAGCGGTGTGAGTCCCTTCGTTGACGGGATCGCGCGGGTGATAGCGTTGAATCCGCAACTGGCACGCACGGGCCAGCTCGGTGATTTGGGCGAGGAACTCCGACTCGCGCGGCGTCTCGGGAATGCGGGAGATGACGCGTGCAAACGACGCTTCAAAGTCGGTCAATTGTTGTTCGACTTCGGCATGTCGCGACTGAATGTCGTTTTTGCGAGCCAGCAACCGGCTCCCGTCCGCAATTTGAACGGCCATCGCCTGATGCTGTCCTTGCATCGGTGCGACGACGAAGGCACTCGTGGCGTAAGCCATCGCCGCCGCCACCCCCAAGCCCGCGGTGTGCAGCCCGAAATTGATCCCGCGCAGTGATGACGATGTGGAGAGTGGCATGTCGATAGTCTCGTGTGAGTAATCGCTCGAAGCAGTCGTTTACGATCGCGCGGACCAAACTGAGTCTTTCCGAGCGAGGGATAGCCTCTTAGGCGAGCGGCAGGAATTGTCGTACCGCGATGTCGGATGGGCACTCTTGCCCGTTCGGCTTTCTGTCTTCCAGCCGAACGGGCAAGAGTGCCCATCCGACAGGGACATTTCTTCTGGCCGCTCGCCTTACTGGAACACACACTCCACTGAGAACTGGCGGCTTTCACCGGGGAGTGAGACGAGCCGGATGGAGGACTTCAGGGCCACCGTTTCAAACACTCCCGCTTCGCGCAGTCCCGCCACGAAACGAGCCACGGCGAGGTCGTCCACGCCGAGACCGTCGATCTTCAATTGCACGCGATCCACATTGCGAGTCGCCGGTGTGGCCACGTTGGTTTTCGGGTCTTGGCCCAGCTCACTCTCTTTGACCACCTGCACGATCTGCGTTGGTGAAATGACCATGTCGTAAACTTGAACTTCAGGCCGATCGCCGCCAATCGAACGGCCGATGATCCCGAGCAACTGGACGGGCTGCTCCATCCGTTCGAGCATCGCCAACATCGACTCACGGCTGCGCAGGGACTTCAACCGCACGAGCATCTGATCGAGTTCTTGCTGCTTTTCCCGTAGCGGTCGCGTGGAGTCATCAAGCGCCGTCAGTCGGTAATGCTCCGACGCCACGCGCGACGCCTGCACGATGCCGACGGCTCCACTCAAAGCGATGACCAACAACCACACGCCGCTCCATTGCCGCAATCGCAACCAGCAGAGATTGCGACGGCGCGCAACCAACGGCATCAGATTGAGATGATCGTTCATCGGCTCCTCATCAGACTGGCCAACGCCAAGGCGGGACCGAACGGCGCGGAGGCCGACTCTGTCATCGCTCCCGTTGTGGAAGCCGTTCCCGCCGACGAACTGTGCGGCATCGACCAGACTTCGATCGGAACCGGCATCGCCGCGCGAATGTGACTCGTACACATTTTGAGCGTCGCTCCGCCCCCCATCAGGATCACACGCGTCGGTGTTTGACCCTGCAAATGCTGGAGGAACAGCCACGTGCGACGGAGTTCCTCACTCAGCACGTTCAAGTACGGTGCCGAGATTTCCGCGAGGACGGCCGACATGTCGCTCGCTTCGACTCCTCCCGCAGATTTGCCGAAGCCATACGCTTCCATCAGTTGCCGACATTGATCGGATTCGAGGTTCAATGACTTCATCACGGCTGCCGTCAGCAACCTCAGTTCACAGTCGCGCAGCACGCGCGTGAAGCAGGGACGCCCCTCGACCACCACGGTCAAAGTCATCGCGCTGTCCCCCCAGTCGATCACGGCGACCGGTCCGCCGTGGACCGTACCCGCGACAGCGCGGGCCATCGCGAACGGCAATCCGTCCAACACCTGACAATCGAGACCGCAGCGCCAGAGCTTGGTCGAGATGGCAGTGGCGAACTCTTCGTCGATCCCCAACAGCGCATAAGCACGACCGCCGCGCGTCGGCACTTCGGCTTGAGTCGGCCAGCCCTCGACGATCCATGATCCCGGCCCCGCTTCGGTCTCGGCCAAGAAGGCGTCGCGCCATTCTTGCGCTGAATTCGGCTCATTCTCTGCAAGCGGGATTTCCAGCGTGCGGAACGTCATCAGGTTCATCGACAGCGTGCAGGCGGCAGGCAATGGCCACCAGCGATTGCGTGAGGACCAAGCGCGCTCGAGAGTTCGTTCGATTTCGTCGAGGCAACGAAACGGATCGGACGGCGTGAGCGGGCTGGCATGAGGGACAATGCGACAGACGCGCGGTCGCAGCGTTCCAAACCCTGCTTCCAACTGCACGATCTTCACTGAGTGGCAACCGATGTCGATCCCGACCATCGTCCCGGCCGACGCCCTTTTGCGCGCGGAACGCGCTGTCGAGCGGGCATTGTGGAGCGTGGCGGTGGACATGTCGGGACCGATCTTCGACGGCACTGTCGTGATGAACCGACATCCCTGTCGAAGTGATCTCCGTCCCTGACCTCAGGGAAGTTTTTTCTCGGCGGCGTGTTTATCAGCCGCAATCCGCTCCAGCCGCTCCAAGCGACCGTCCATCGTCTTCAGCGTTCCAGCGATCTCCCGCAGAACTCCCTCCGAGCGTTCCGACCCAGCCAGGAACGTCGTCCGTTGCGCCGTCTCACGCACTTCGGCCAAAGCCCAGTCGGAACCGCTCCGCGACTGACCGACCACGTAGCCCGCCGCCACACCCGCGAGGACCAATAGCCCCCGCCAAGTCTTACCGGAATTGTTCTCGTTCATGGCTCGACCTCGCTTCCGACAGCCCTCACTCACGCTTTTAGAAGTTGCGCTATTCTTGATTTCGCCCCAAGGGGGGCCTCGGAGATCAGCCCGGGGCCAGCGAAGCCCAAGCGAGCGCCGCCCTGGGTTTGTTGGCGTGTGATGATCGTGCCCTGGAGGGGCACAGGACGTTTGACAGATCGGCTCACTAGCCCGTGTGGTCTCGACCAATATTTCCCGTGCCCCTTCAGGGCACAACGATCTGGTGTTCGGTTTCCCAGGGCGGCGC
>JAYTXB010000422.1:0-1120 GCA_043743205.1 Schlesneria sp. | reverse complement strand
CGCCGAACTTCATTCCAGAGCCACGTCAAACTGGCGATGAACAAAACGATTAGCCACAGCGGGACAGGGGATGGCACGGCGATCGACCAGATCAAACCGACGCGAGCCACGATGGTCAGGACGCGATGCCAGCGTTCCTGTCGTATGAAGTGCAGTCCGGCTTGAGCCACGCAAAACAACAGCAAACCGCCGAGGTAGCCGTCACCGCTGGGAAAATGAAACATTGCGAGTCGCAGCAACAGCGGTGGCTCGTTCATCAGGCGCGTTCCATCCCTTTTACCGCGACCAGTGGGATTACGCGGCAGCGAGATCGCTGTCGTGGGTGTGGGCGGCGGCGAGGCGTTGCAGCAGGACTTCGGCGACGCGGCGAGTGGCACCGGTCGTGTAGATTTTCTTTCGCAACTGGTCGAGTTCGTCGCGGGCGGCGTCGAGTTTGCGAGGGTCACTCAACCAGCGATCGACATCGTCCACGACCGCTTCCAGCACGGGAGTCGGACTGCCGACGCTGAGGTATTCGGGCATGATCTTGCGTCCCGCGATCAGATTCGGCAGCGAGAATAGTTTGATCGTGATTAACATCTTCCCCATGAAGTACATCGGCCAAGACGTGCGATAGACGACGACGGCGGGAGTTCGTCGCGCGAGCATCTCCAAGCTGACAGACCCCGAGACCATGATCGCGCAGTCGGCCAGCTCGATGATCTCGGAGGTCTTGCCGACGAAGAACGAGATCGGCAGCTCTTCTTGCAAACGTTCGTATTGTTCGACACAGAATTGCCGTTGGCTTTCCTTGTAGTTGGCCACCAGGAAATTGACCTGCGGATGACGGGCATGAAGCCGTCGAGCCGCTTCCAAAATGAGGGGCCAACTGCGCGTGACCTCTTGTTTTCGCGAGCCGGGCAGCAAGGCCACGGTGGGAGCCGACTCCGATTTCCACTCGCGCTGAAACGATTCGTCGAGCGGGTGATCGGCGACTTCATCGAAGAACGGATGGCCAACGTACAGCACCGGCACACCACGCTCGGCGTACCAGTCGGTCTCAAACGTCAGCCCCGACAGAATCAAATCGACGTACTTCCGCACGCGGCTGATCCGCCACGGTGCCCAAGCCCACATCTGC
>JAYTXB010000421.1:0-5398 GCA_043743205.1 Schlesneria sp. | reverse complement strand
GGCCGAACTGTTCGACAACCCACATCAACGCGAGAAAGTCCTCGGGTACACGCAAGCCTTCTCGTCGGTCGGTGGACTGTTGGTCGCGATCGCCAACGGATTGATTCTGGTCTACGCGAAGTCGCTTCCCGAGATCGGCCTGCCAGGCTTCCTCAACTTCTTCGGGGGAGAGATCGCTGACACTCACGCCCCGTGGCGCTACACGCTGATGTCGGGCTTGATCCCCGCGATCCCGTTGCTCGTCATCCGACCGTTCCTGCCTGAGTCTCCCAAGTGGTCGCAAAAGAAGGCGGCGGGAACGTTGCGCCGTCCGAGCATCGCCGAACTGTTCTCACCCGAGCTGCGTCAGACCACGATCGTCACCACGCTGATGTTCGCGTGCAGTTACGGAGTCGCCTTCGGTGCCGTGCAGCAGATGCCGCAGATCGTGGGCGGGATCGGTGTCGTGAAGGCCGAGATCGGTGCGAAGGTCAAAGCGGCGAAAGAGAAGGAGACGATTCCCGCCAAAGCCGAGATCGCGGGGGCACGCGCGGCGGGAACGACGAAGCAAGAGAAGGTGGCGGAGTACACCAAGGCTCAGGAAATCGGCGGGCTGTGCGGACGCTTCACGCTCGCATTCATCGTCGTCTGGTTTGCGAGCCGTCGCAAATTGTTGCGAGTCTTCCTGATCCCCGGCCTGATCCTGATGCCGCTCATTTTCATCGGCTTTGCCAAAGGGGATGAAACGACGTTCTTCAGCGCCGACATCAGTTGGCTGCCCGGCTTCCACGGCTTCCACATCTCACTGCTGGGAATCGCCATTTTCCTGGCAGGCTTCTTCACCGTGGCTCAGTTCAGTTTCTGGGGCAACTACCTGCCGCACGTCTATCCCGTCCACCTGCGTGGCACGGGTGAGAGCTTTGCCGCCAACATCGGCGGTCGCATGATCGGCACTCCGTTCGCCGCTGTGACACAATACCTCGCCCTCCAGTCGTTCGTGCCGGGAGCCTCCCAAGAAGCGAAAACCGCTTACGTCGCCGCCGGTGTGGCCACAACGCTGTATTTCGCGAACCTCATCCTGTCGTGCTACCTCCCTGAACCGAAGGCGGACGCGGATCACGAGTGATGTCGGGACACGTATCCCGATGAACGTCATCGACTGAGCAGGTGATCACAACTCGTGACCATCTGCTTTAGCCATTTGTAATCCACTACTTCTCGGTCATCGCCCACGTCATCAAACGATGACCGAGTCGCAATTAGGAACGAAAGACATGTCCACGGAAGAAGCTTCGGCCACGAATGGCCCGGTTGCTAATGCCCCGACCAATTTCATTCACGACATCATTGCCGAGCACGCCGCTTCGGGGAGATTCGGTGGACGAGTCCACACGCGGTTCCCACCCGAGCCGAACGGCTACCTGCACATCGGACATGCCAAGTCGATCTGTTTGAACTTCGGACTCGCCAAGCATTACGGCGGGAAATGCAACTTGCGGTTCGATGACACGAATCCCGCGAAGGAAGATGTCGAGTACGTCGATTCGATCATGGACGACGTGCGGTGGCTTGGCTTCGAGTGGGACGGCCTGTTCTACGCGAGCGACTACTTCGAGACGATCTATCAGCACGCCGAGCAACTCATCGAGAAGGGCCTGGCCTACGTCGATAGTTCGACGACCGAAGAGGTCCGCGCCCAACGTGGCACGTTGACAGAAGCGGGGCAGCACAACCCGTATCGCGAGCGATCGGTCGCCGAGAACCTCGATCTCTTCCGACGGATGCGAGCGGGCGAGTTCCCCGACGGGGCGCATGTCCTGCGGGCGAAGATCGACATGGCTCATCCCAACCTGACCCTGCGCGACCCGCTCCTCTACCGCATCCGTCATGCGCACCATCACCGCACCGGCGACACGTGGTGCATCTATCCGCTCTACGACTTCACGCACGGTTACAGTGATTCGCTCGAAGGGATCACGCACTCTATCTGCACGCTGGAGTTCGAGAATCATCGGCCGCTGTACGACTGGCTGATCGACGAACTCGGTCTCTATCACCCGCAGCAGATCGAGTTCGCGCGGCTCAACCTGACTCACACGATGATGAGCAAGCGGAAGCTGCTGGAACTGGTCGAAACCAACTCGGTCTCCGGCTGGGACGATCCGCGGATGCCGACCATCGCGGGCATCCGTCGTCGCGGTTACACGCCCGCTGCGATGCGAGCCTTCTGCGAAGAGATCGGTGTCACGCGGTT
This sequence comes from Schlesneria sp., assembly GCA_043743205.1. GTDB lineage: Bacteria > Planctomycetota > Planctomycetia > Planctomycetales > Planctomycetaceae > Schlesneria. The sequence continues at coordinate 3,165 of JAYTXB010000421.1, read as the reverse complement.
CAACGGTCTCACCAGCATGGGCGTCTTGGAGAACGCCGTGCGCGCGGACCTCAACAAGAGCTCGCCGCGCGCGATGGCTGTACTCATGCCGCTCAAGGTCGTGTTGACGAACTATCCCGACGGGCAGGTCGATGAGTTGGAAGCGGTCAACAACCCCGAAGACCCAGCGGCGGGAACGCACCTCGTCCCGTTCTCGAAGACGCTCTACATCGAACACGACGACTTCCGTGAAGACCCGCCCAAGCAGTTCTTCCGGCTGGCCCCCGGTCGCGAAGTCCGGCTGCGCTACGGCTATCTCATTACGTGCCAAGAGGCGATCAAAGACCCCGCGACGGGTGAGATCACCGAACTGCGCTGCACCTACGACCCAGCCACGCGCGGCGGCAACGCACCCGATGGTCGCAAGGTGAAGTCCACGATCCATTGGGTCTCGGCCGAACATGCCGTCGATGCCGAGGTCCGCCTCTACGACCATCTCTTCAGCATCGAGAACGTCGCCAACATCCCCGACGGCGAGGGCTGGAAGGCGTATCTCAACCCGAAGTCGCTCGAAGTCGTCACCAACGCGAAACTCGAACGGTCTCTCGCGAACAGCCAACCCGGCTACCGCTGCCAGTTCGAGCGGCTCGGCTACTTCTGTGTCGATGCCAAAGACTCAACGCCCGATCACCTCGTCTTCAACCGCACAGTGACACTCAAAGACACACTGGCCAAAGTCGAGAAGCGCTGCGGGTGAGCTGTTGAGGATCAGAGTGGAAAAGCAAATGGCCCGTCGGGACACCGACGGGCCATTCGTTTGATCGGAACGGTTTCTACTTCTTCGGAGCTGGCTTCTTGGGAATTGGAAGGTCTTCGATCTTGAGGTGCTTCTTCAGCAGGTCCATCTCCTTCTTGGCCGCTTCCAGTTCGTCATACATCTCGACACAGCAGGCGGAAATCTTGTCCGGTCCATCACCTTTCTTGCAGCACTCCCCCACCATGTTGCAGTGGGTGAGGGCGTTGGCGTGATGCTTCAAGATGGAATCGACGTGCTTGGCAACGTCGGCATCCTTGGGGTGAGCCGCCTTGACGGCCTTCAACGCTTCATTCGATTTCGTCAAGTTGTCTTTGACCGAAGCAGTCTGCTTTTCGATCACCGCCACGGGTGCCGTAGGCTGAACCACTTGGTAGTAGTAAATCATCTGTGAGCTCTCTTGAGCTTGGCGGTGATAGGCCGTCCCCTGATGAAAACTCTCATAGTCTCCACGCCACTTGCGTGCGCCATCGGCAGGATCAAACTGCGCGAAGACCGGTGCCACCAAAGTCAGAGCGAATAGAGCCGCCAATGTTCCACGAGCCAAGTCTGTCATGATTCATCCTCCCATTTCAGTGCGGTTCACTTTGAGCGCCCCACAGAACTTGCCCTATCCCTGTCGTGACCAACCGTTTGCTGTCGCGAACAAGTGATCGTGCCAACAAGGCACGATGAAGGGCATCCGTCGGGGATGACACCTCAAATTCGTTGAGGGTGCTGGCTGATTCAGGAACCACAAGAAGTCAGCGAAGAACTGCTATCGCATGGTCTGTGCCAAGACGCACGAAGTTCCGTCAACTGGCGGTTCGAGGCGGGTTGTCTGCGGGAGACGAGCGGTTTTGAGCTGGGATCGCAGGCTTCGTCCATCGCTCGGCGATGAACCTCTGGCAATTTTTGATCCAACTGGTCGGCAATCAAGCAATTGGGTTAGCAATCGAGTTCTTCTGTCGGTCGCGCAGACTTGCCTAATCGTGCCAACCGGCCCCTGAGGTTTTGATCAGTCAAAAACAGGACGGCACGACTGAGCGCCATTCGGTGGAATGGTCGATCATTTCTCGTGTGTCTGCCAGCAATCTGGTGTCGCTCAGGAAACGAATCGACGGATCAAACGAAGGGATGCGAACCGCGATGGAACGCCATGAATGCTGGAGAGCCGCACGAAGCTCGCTCAGATGGGTCTTATCGTTCGTAGTTGCCGTTGCTTTGGCCGCGCCAGTCCGTGCCGCCGACATCGCCGCTTGGGGTGATGTCTTTGAAGATGCCGAGTTGCGTTCGTCGGCCCGTTCATTCGCCGAACGACTGAAGTCTCCCTTCCAGCCGTCGGATGAAGAACCGTTGGTGACTGACCGGCCCGACTTCACCGAGGCCAGTTCCGTCGTGGGACGCGGTCGGGTGCAACTCGAAAGTGGATATACCTTCGTGCGCGATCGCTCGGCAGGAGTCGAGACCACGGCTCACGCGGTCCCGCAGTTCGTCTGGCGTATCGGCGTGACGGAGGCGATTGAGTTGCGCATCGTGTGGGACGCGGGATACTTGTTTGAGCGGCAAGTGGATCGCACGGCAGGCACTGTCACCAAACAGTCGGGCGGGACCGACATGGACTTGGGGGTCAAGATCGCCCTCACCAAACAAGACCATTGGATTCCCGAATCCGCGTTGATCGCAACCCTGTCCGCTCCCACGGGGGCGTCCGAGTTCCGCTCATACAAGACACAACCGCGTTCCAACTTGCTGTACTCGTGGGATCTGAACGAAGACATCTCGCTGGCATGCAGCACCGGACTGGCGGCGCTCACGGAAGGGGATGACAACTTCATCTTCTTTCATCAATCGGCTTCCCTCGCATTCTCGCTCACCGACAAATTGGGGATGTACACGGAATGGTATGTCCATGCGTTCTCCGGAGCGGAAGTCAGCGCACCTCAGCATTACGCGGATGGTGGCTTCACCTACCAGTTCACGCCCAACTTCCAAGTTGATTGGCGCATCGGCGTCGGGCTGAACGAACACGCCGACGACCTGTTCACCGGCGTCGGTTATGCAGTCCGTTGGTAGGGAGACCGCAGGAGTTGTCGTTCCTCAGCGTCCGGTTTGCTGAGAATTACGAGAACCGGACTGATGAGTTCGGATGATCTAAAACAACTGCCATTGCGCTAGCGCGTTCCGGCGAATTGAGTGAGCCTCATTCTCCACCGCGTGAGGTATATGACCGGCAGAATATGAAAGGCAGGACGGGCAAGAGTGCCCATCCTACTGTTCGTGATTCCTTGTCACGCCTCGCTCAAGGCTTCCAAGGTCCGACGAGTTCCACCAAGTTGCCATCGGGATCGCGGTAGTTGGCGAGAGCCAATCCGGCGGGCAAGCCTTCGGGA
>JAYTXB010000420.1:0-1133 GCA_043743205.1 Schlesneria sp. | reverse complement strand
CAGTTGATCGCGCAGGTGGCGGGGCGCACGGGGCGCAGCGCGAAGGGGGGGCGAGTCCTCGTGCAAACGTCGTCTCCCGAGCAGCCGCCGATTGTGCGTGCGGCGGCGCATGACTTCATCGGCTTCGCCACAGATGAACTGCGCCATCGACAGGCATTGAAGGTTCCGCCCTTCTCACACATGGGCCGAGTCATCGTGCGAGGGCCGGATGAGAAAGAAGTTCATGCGTACTCGGACAAGGTCGGTGAACTGATGCGTGCGGCGGCGAAGGAACTGTCGCTCGACGTTCGCATCCTCGGCCCGGCCCCGTGTCTGGTGACGCGACTCAAGGCGAACTTTCGGTATCACCTGCAACTCACGTCGGTCGAGCTACTCCCGTTGCAACAACTCTGGCTGCACGCGGCCCCGCAATTCCCCAGTCATCCGGAGGTCGAATTCATCGTCGATGTCGATCCGTTGAACTTGAGGTAGAAGAGCGGTCGTTAATTGATGATCAAATTTCCACGGGTTTGAATCGCGAAGCGATGCCAGCGAATAGCTGCGGGTGTCAGCCCGCAGTTGAGAAAGCTGAAACGGGAGAGCCGCGAAGCGGCGACAGCAGTACCGAGCATGGAAACATTTTTCTGCCGCCGCTTTGCGGCTCTCTGTCGTCACGGTCTGCCGTTCCGTGGGTTCACACCCACGGCTATTCGCTGCCGTCGCTTCGCGACTAGGACCACCAATTGGCGACTGCACCCTTGAGGTCGTACGCAGTGAATAGCAAGAAGAGCGGGGCACGACTTACTATTCACTGCCCACCATCCACTGCCTTCCAGAACGGACTCAACATGACGGCTGCTGACTCGGAAAATTTGCGGGATGTTTGGTACATGGCTGTCCCCGGCCGAGACCTCAAGCGCGGGAAGATGCGCGGCAAGATGTTGCTCGGGCAGTCGCTGGTGTTGGGGCGTGACGCCGACGGACAGCCATTTGCGCTGCGTGACATCTGCCCGCATCGTGGCATCCCGTTGAGTCACGGTCGGTTCGACGGTCATGAGATCGAGTGCTGTTATCACGGTTGGCGGTTCCAGTGCGACGGTGGTTGCACTCACATTCCGTCGCTGCTGCCGACTCAGAAATTTGAACTTTCGCGT
>JAYTXB010000419.1:0-2122 GCA_043743205.1 Schlesneria sp. | reverse complement strand
CATCTGATCTGCCATGACCGAGCACTCCTTTGCTGAATGACGGCCTAACGGTAATTTGTTTCACGCGTTGCGTCAGCGCGACTTCTCGGATAGCCTCTTACTTCACCTCGCGAATTCGGACGTGCTTGAACTCCGTCCACATGGGCTTGCCCGCGTGCAATTGCAGCCCCAGGACTCCTTCCGTCAACGCCAACTCGGGATGGTTGTCGGTGAAGTCGAGGATCAGCACGTTGTTGAGATAGTGCTGAATGTGATTCCCTTTCGCGATGATGACCACGTCGTTCCAGTCATCCAGCTTGAAGAGCTTCTCGAATGCGGCGGCATCGACCAGATCAGCCTTCACAACCTTCTTGCCATCCGCCTCCCACGTCGCCTGCTCACCGGCGAGGCAGATGCGCCCGCGCTTGCCCCCTTCGTCGTAGATGAAGCCCGCCACGTTCGGCAGCTTGTTCTCGTTGCGCAGTTCGTGCTGATATCCGCGCAGCACCCACGCGTTGCCGACTTTGCCATCCATGATGTGCTTTGACCGGTACTGAACTCCCGAGTTGTTCGTCGCGTTGCAGCGGAACGACAACCGCAATTCAAAATCCTTCGTCGAGCCGTCCTTCCAAATGATAAATGTGTTCCCCTTGGCGGGGGTTTCGACGGTGGTCTCGCCGTGAATGACGCCGTCTTTCACACTCCACAACCTCGGGTCACCATCCCATCCGGCGAGGTCTTTGCCGTTGAAGAGCGGCTTCATTCCAGGCTCTTCCACCGGAGCTTCCGCTCCTGGCGCACTCATCGAAATCAACCCCACTGAAATCAAACAGACAGCCACCCGGACCACATCGCGAAACATGTTGTTCTCCCAAGGAATTTAATCGAACCACCGCCGCGTTATACCGCGAGCCGCACGAAATGTCCGACCGCAGACGACGTGAGAATTCTTTCCCACCAGAGCATCTGCGGCGGCGAACATCTTGTCTCGGACACGCTTCTTCACGGCGTCGAAATGCGCCGCGCGATCAACCAAGCGGGCGTCGCGATGAGTACGGCGGCGGCCAGCCACGGACTCAGCGCGACAACCATCAAAGTCAGTGCTTGCCCGCACGCCACCAACGCCTGCCACGAGTTGTCGAAGGTTCGAGACAACTGAGCTCCGAACGTCGGCTTGATCGGCGGGACATAGCCCTGTCGTTCGAGCAAAGTCACCGTCACGGTGGCCAAGTCGGACTTGCTCTTCAGCACATTGAGTTGCCCTTGCAGTTGCTCGACCTCACCGCGCACGCGACTCAATTCTCGTTCGAGTTCCAGCGTGTCTTTCAGTTGAGCAGACTTGGAGAGATGGCTGATCAGCCGCTCTTCGCTCGATTGTTTGTTTCGCAAACGAGCTTCGAGATCGGCATACGCTTCCGTCACGTCCAGAGCGTCGCGCGTGCTGCGTTCGAGTTCTCCAAGTTGCTCGACTGCGGATACGAACCCGTCGAACTGGGCCAGCGGAATGCGAATCGTCCAAGACCCGCGTCGATGCGAACCGCTCGCGCCGGTCAGTTCTTGGCGAGAGAGATAGCCACCTTGCTCGCGCACAGACTCGATCAACATCGTCAATCGCTGTTGTGCCGACGCGATGTTCTCGACGACGACATCAATCTGACTCGTGTAGATGATCTTGCGACGGGCTGGCGGTGCAGCGGCCTCGCCCGCAACTTGAATTGGTGCACCGGGGGCAGGTGCCGCTTGTGCCTGCACCATTGGAACGAGAGCGTTGGTACTCGGCCCCCGATCTGAACCGCATCCCAGTGCCAGTAACAAAGTGCATGAGCAGACAATCAACGACACTCCGAGTGTAGACAAAAGGCGTTTCATGATGGACTCGCGAACGAAGTGAGGAAGACGTGAAGGCCAGCGACGTGGCTTGTCGAGAGTGATCCGTCAGTGAGAGCGGTTATTCCACGCTCTCATCGGAATTGGGAATCGCCTCCACAACAGTTGCCACTGATGTCTTGCCCCTTCCGTAACCGACAACTCATAATGCCGCTCGTCGTTTCGGCAGCCGTGACTTGCCCCAGTGGAAATCGCCATGAAATACAAAGTCGTTCTCATTCCCAACGAAGAAGGCGTGAGCGTCTGTGTTCCCGGC
>JAYTXB010000418.1:0-1375 GCA_043743205.1 Schlesneria sp. | reverse complement strand
CATCTGATCTGCCATGACCGAGCACTCCTTTGCTGAATGACGGCCTAACGGTAATTTGTTTCACGCGTTGCGTCAGCGCGACTTCTCGGATAGCCTCTTGGTGCCAGAACTGCCTCGATGCCGATCGAATCAAATCCGTCTGCGCCAAAAACTACATCCCAACGCGCAGCTAATTTGTGCGATCCGTATGACACCAGATCCGTGCTGAGCTATCGCGCGGTCGCCGACTCCGTGGAGAAGATTCTTCATGCCAAAGCAGGGGGGACCGCATACGCTCCTGAGCGACTGCACCTGCCGCTTGCCAATGGCGGCGTGCTGTTGCTGATGCCGGCGACGGACGAGCGTTTAACAGTCACCAAACTGATCACCGTGCATCCGCAGAATGCGTCGTTCGGTCGGCCAAGCGTGCGGGGTGAAGTTGTGGTGATCGAAACGCGTACCGGCGAGAGACTGGCCATGCGCGACGGCGCGACGGTCACCGCCGTCCGGACCGCTACCGTGTCGGCGGTGGCGGCTCGTTGGCTTGCACCGGATCCATCAGGGGAGATGTTGTTGTTTGGCGCGGGCGTGCAAGCGAAGGCTCATCTCGAAGCATTCGCAGAAATCCACGGTACACGGTGTGTGCATATCTGCTCACAAAGCAGTTCACGGGCGGAATCACTCTGCGAATACGGTCGAGGTCTCGGTATGCGCGTGGATGTTGTCGAGGACGCCCGAGAAGTACTACCGCAGGTCCGATTGATCATCGCCGCCACAACGAGTCGAACGCCCGTCGTCGCAGAAGAAGTCGTCTCCGGTACGTTCGTTGTGGCTGTCGGTGCGTACACGGCGGAGATGGCGGAGTTATCGCCACAGTTAGTGCGACGGGCGACCAACCCCGATTCCATATTGGTGGTCGATACTTTCGAGGGCGCACGACACGAAGCGGGCGATTTGATCCAGGCGAATATAGACTGGGACCGCGTTCGCTCCTTGGAATCGGTGCAGTACGCACGGTCGCAGGTCGAGGATGTCGCAGTGTTCAAAAGCGTAGGTCACGCGTTGTGAGACTTGGCAGCCGCGAGGGTGGCGATCGATGCACTTGGCATGCTCGGCGAGTTGTGAGAGTTTCGGTTGTTCCAGAGGCTTCGATTTCGATCCAGACACCCTCAATAAAACTGTCGCAATCCGCTTTGGCACCGCGACGCTCGGACAGTTTCAGTCGTGCAACTCGTCGGCAACCATCGCGTCGACCGCTAGGATCGAAAGCCGAAGTTCCGTGACGATCGGTTGCAGTCGCAACCATCGAGGCAACTCGGAACGCGATCATTCTGGACTTCATGACATATTCTCTGTTCTGAGCCGAGAGAGATGAATCCACGACAAGTGCTCAGGC
>JAYTXB010000417.1:0-2872 GCA_043743205.1 Schlesneria sp. | reverse complement strand
ATGTCGAGTTCTTGTGCCGACAATGTGGCTCGGGCTTTGACGAGTTGCAGCTCGGTGTTGTGCAACTGGGCGCGGGCCTGGCGAAAACCGATCGGCATGCTGAACTGCAGGCCGAGATTCCAGCCGGTCAGATCGCCGCGCGTCAATGTGGAGTACGCACTGTTGTAGCCCGCAGCCGTCACACCGTCGGCCTCTTGTTGCGAGGCCAGCGTCCGGCCGAAGCCGTTGACTTGGTACGACGACACGAGGTCGAGTCGCGGGTTCGTGACGTTCTCGGCGGCGATCCGTTGCAGTTCGAGACTCTTGATCTGCCACTTCTGACGACGGAGTTCGACACGCCGCGACAGGGCCTCCAACAAGCTGGACTCCCAATTGACGATGAACTCAGCTTCCATCGGATCGTCGGCGGGTCGGATGATGCGGCTGTCGTTGACGGGTAAGCCCAAGATGCGCCGCAGTTGGTTCTCGACGACGTAGACGGTTGCCAATGCCGTTTCGACGCGGGCCCGTGTCTCGAAATAATTCTCTCGCGCTTGAGCTTCATTCCCGGCACTCCCTCCGGTCGCACCCGCTTCCATGCGGGCTTTGACTTCACGCCACGTTCGCAACGAACTGTCGCGGTTGGCGAGGTCGGCGTCGTACTGGCGATAAGCGAGGTACAAGTCCCAGTAAATGTCTTCCACGTCTCGCAACATCACGATGACCGACGCTTCAAAGTCGGCGACGGAGATGTCGGCGTTGATCCGCGCGATCGACACGCCTTGCGACACGCCGACAATCGAACCGAGTCCCGGTTGAGCGGGTCCGGCGATTCGCGTGTACTCGACACCCGAACCCGCCCACAACGGTTGAACGTACTGCGCCTGCACCAACCCCGCGTAGCTGTTGGGGAACAAAGCACTGGTCGAATTGGTGTCGAGATAGTTCCAGTTGTGGCTGACCGAGAACGCGCCGCCGCTCGCAAACCTTTTGCCGACTTGCGACTGGAAGTTTCCAGTGTCGTTCGAGTTGACGAAGTTCGGGTTGAACGCATTGTTCGCGAACTGGGTGTTGTGCCCGAAGACCAGCGAGCTACTGACGGTCGCATCGAAGTCAGCCAGAGCCGCTTCCACGCCACGATTGCCGAACAGGAAGCCGGTCTCGCGCAGGGCCGGGTCGTAGATCGACGGACTGTTCTGACTCAGCGACGGGTTGTTGCGAGTTCGGATTAGCTTGTTGTTAGTGACCGCCGTGTGAATCGCTTCGGTCAGCGACAGATTCCAGACTTCATCCTTGTTCCGGTCGCGAATCGTGCGCGGCTTGAGTGAGTACGTCACCTCTTGCGGAGTCGGCTGATCGACGTTGGGGTACTCGACCGCCATCGACTTGTTTTTGTAGTGCTGAAGATCCGCTTCACCGAGGTAGTAGACCTCACGCGGTGCGCGACAACCGACTAACGCAGATGTGAGCAAGGTCGAGCCGAGGATCAGCGTATTGATCCAACGAATGGAACGGCACCACTTCATCAGTCGGTTCCCTTAGCCTCTCACACAGTCTTGGATCGTGTTCGATGGCTCGCATGTTGGCAGACTCGATCCACGCGCGAACGAGTACTCGACCACGGTCTTTTACGCTCGCTCGCCTGACCGATGATCGAAGGCCGCTCATTCGAGATGTCGGTCGAGTCACGAGAGTCATTTCAAATTCAGCGCCCGCGCAGCAGATACGATCGGCGTGCGAGGACTATCCCTCATCGTCTGTATCGGTCCTACAACCCGCACCGCTTCACAGTAATGAGGGTGCGAGGCCGGTTCTCGGAGATCGACCGGCAAGATCGGCGACGCATCAGCCCGCTCAGCCGAAGCGAACCGGCGAGATCTGCTGGTAAGGACCGGCGCATCAATCACTGTCGGAGTTTGGTGAGCCGCGTGCCGTGAGGCCTCGGACTTTTCGGCGAAGAACCCGGGGCCTCACGGCACCCGGCTCACCTCAATCATCAGATTGATACCGCCAGTTGTTCATGCGCCGTTCCTAAGGCCCAAATACAGTCTTTCTGAGCGGGGTGGCGTAATTCCCTTGGTTCTTGGGGTGAAGAACCGGAGGACCTACGTCCACCGCTCGGAGAGGGAGTTGGAGAGGAGGCGAAGCGGCTCACGCCAAGACTTCGCTGATCGCGTGGCCATGTTCGAGGACGGCGACGGGGCGACCGAAGCGGTCGGGGACGCGGGTCTCGGTCTCGATCCCGAGGCACTCGTACATCGTGGCCGCGATGTCGGCGGGACCGTGGCCGCGCGTGAGCGGATAGGCGGCGTGCTTGTCGGTCGTGCCGACAACCTGCCCCTTTTGAATCCCTGCTCCCGCAAAGAACATCGAACCACACGCACCCCAATGATCGCGACCTCCGAGGGTATTGATCTTCGGCGTGCGTCCGAACTCAGTCAGGTAGACGACCAAGGTTGAATCAAGCAACCCGCGCTGTTTGAGATCCGTGATGAGAGCGGCGAACGCCTTGTCGATCCCCGCCACGCTGTAGCCACGTTTGCACATTTCGGAGACATGCGGGAACTTCTGCTCAGGCACGTTGTGAATGTCCCACAGATTGCCGTAGTCGGGGTCGTATCCGTAATCGACCATCACGAAGCGAGCGCCCGCTTCCACGAGTCGTCTTGCCGTGAGGCAGCGCCCGCCGATCTTGGTCCGACCGTATTCATCGCGCGTCGTGACGGACTCCGCAGTGATGTCGAACGCTCCGCGCACCTGGGGTGAAGTGAGGAGTTTGAGCGCTCCTCCGTAATGGCCTTCCATCGCGGGCAGCGCCCCCGATTTCTCGACCGACCGCAGCGTCTCTTCGAGGCTCGTGCGGAGCTGACTGCGGCGTTCGATCCGTCCCACC
>JAYTXB010000416.1:0-5215 GCA_043743205.1 Schlesneria sp. | reverse complement strand
ACCGAGCAAGACTGCGAGTTTCTCACCTCGACCGACAACTGGTTCCGCCCGACCAATTTCGTGAACGCCCCCGACGGGACGCTTTACATGCTCGACATGTACCGCGAAACGATCGAACACCCCGCCTCAATCCCCGAGGACATCAAAGCCCTCTGCGACCTGGAAAGCGGCCACGACAAAGGCCGCATCTGGCGGCTGGTCCCTCCCGGCATGAAGCGCGTCGCGCGGCTCGACCTCAGTAAGTCAACGCGGAATGAACTCGTTGAGCAACTTGGTTCGACAAGTGGTTGGGCACGTGACACGTCTCAGCGGTTGCTCGTGGAACGACAGGACACAACTGTCGTGGAGTCCTTGCACAAACTCACGCGGCCCAGTGAGGAGGGGAAGCCCGCAACTCTCTCACTGGCAAGGCTCCACGCAGCGTGGACTCTTCACGGAATGAAGGCGATCAATCCGACGGACGTGACAGGGGTACTTCAAGATTCTGATCTGCGCGTGGCTGAACATGGAATGCGTCTTGCGGAAGAAGTCGCAGCAGGCAGTCTCAATCTTCTTGAATTCCTCTCGGGGGTTTACTGGGTTGATGACACGAGGCTGCGTTGGCGATCGGGTTTCATGGCCGGTGAACTTCCGGCTGATCACACCGTACTTGGATTACGACTACTAGCACCTGTGGCAGCAACCAACATTGACATCCGCACGGCATGGCTCTCATCCGTCTATCCACACATGGGACGGCTCTCGTCCGAGATGCTTGCCGGGGAGACAACGCCTCTCGTTCCGCTACTCGTCGATCTCGCGCGACTTATCGGCTCATCGACCAAGAGTGAGGATGTCGTCGCGTTGTTGAAGGCCGTCACCAACGAGAAGGTTCCGGCGACGACTCGTTCGCCAGTGTTGGTCGCTCTAGGGGAAGGGCTGCGACGGCGAGGGACTTCGATTGGAAAGGTACTGGCTGACGCGAAGGCCGACGCGGCGATTGGCGATTCGTTGAACAAGGTCTATCAACAGGCGAGTGGTCTCGTCGGCGATGCGGCCTCGAATGAGGCAGCGCGGTTGGCGGCGATCAATCTGCTCGCGCTGGCCGATGCGCAACTGGCCGAGACCGCTCTGCCCGCCGTCTTCACTCCGCAGACTTCGCCCGCGTTGCAGCAGGCGGCGGTGAAGGCGCTCGCGGCGCAGGGATCGGCGAAGTCGATCGAGTTGACGCTCGCTCCGTGGAAGACATTTGGGCCCGCCACGCGGCGCGAGGTTGTCGATCAGTTGGTCTCGTCCGCAAGTGGAGCGGTCGCGCTGGTGAAGGCGGTCGAAACGGGGTCGATCAAGATCGGTGAGATCGAACGAGACAAGCGGCAACTGCTCCTCAATCATCCCAACGGAAACGTAAAAGAAGCCTCGCGAAAAGTGCTCGCCGAACCGCCGAGCAACCGCAAGCAGGTCGTCGCCGACTATCAGGCGACGCTCGACCTGACGGGCGACCCCGCGCGAGGCCAGATGCTGTACGGCAAGACGTGCGTCCAATGCCATCGCGCGGGAACGGCCGGTCATCAGGTTGGCCCGGACCTCGCGAGCGTCCAGAACAAGTCGCCGTCTGACTTGCTCGTGGCGATCATGGACCCAAACCGCGAAGCTCAGCCGAGCTTTCAAACCTACACGGCCGTCACGTTGCAGGGCCGCATCCACACGGGCCTCATCTCCTCCGAAACCGCCGCCAGCCTGACCCTCAAACGGGCCGAGGCCAAAGAGGATGTCGTTCTCCGCGACACGCTGGACGAACTGATCTCCACCGGTCAGTCCCTCATGCCCGAAGGCTTAGAAAAGGATATCGACAAACAAGCCCTCGCCGACCTGATCGCGTTCATCAAGGCCCAGGCTCCGGCGAAATGACAAGTTGGAGCAGCGGGTAAGCACTTGTCAAAGTTGCCACCATTGTGGCGTGAGGATCGACATGAATCCGTTAGATTTTGATGAATTCCACGAGATTGCGTTTCGCTTGGGATTGGCAACCGTACTCGGTGTGATCATGGGGATTGACCGTGATCTGCGTCACAAGCCCGCCGGGGTCAGGGTGCTGGCGATGGTGGCATTGGGGGCAGCGCTGGCCACGTTGGCGAGCATCACGGCTGTCACGGGAATGGCGGGGGCCGCACCCGATGGAGCGCTCAGGACTGTCCAGGGTATTCTCGGTGGGATCGGGTTCCTTGGTGCGGGTGTCATTATGCGTCGCACGGATCAGGACGACGTTCACGGAATCACGACTGCCGCGTGCATCTGGGTCGCCGCAGTCTTGGGGATTACGTGTGGATTGGGACAGTGGCTCGTCACGGTCATCGCGTTTGGACTGACGATGATGGTGCTACTCGGCGGTCGGTGGCTGGAAGGATGGTTAATGAAATGGCATGGCTCCGCACACGACTCGACGCCACAGTCAAAACAATGACCGCCAGCAACTGAAGTTCCACTGGCAGAAAGACCGCCTTGAATTCTCGCACGACCCTCAGACTCATTCTCTTCGTCTTCATGATGACGTTTGCCGCATCGAGGATCATGGTGTTTCTCATCATGGATCGAGTGCTTCCCGACCTGTACTTCCATTTGGGGGGAACTCACGTTCACCACCTGAACTACGGCATCTTTCTCCTGTCGGGAGTGGGCGGCTATGTGCTGGTGGCGAAACCTGCATCGAAAGCCCACCACATCTGCACGGTGATCTATGCCGTCGGCTTGGCTTTAACCTTCGATGAGTTCGGGATGTGGCTGCATCTCGGCGGCCCCTACTGGCAGCGAGCCAGCTTCGATGCCGTCGTCATGATCTCCGCCACATTGGCTCTGTTGGCGTATGCCCCCGAGTTGCCGAGTTGGTCGCTTCAAAAATGGATCAAAGCGGCGTTGCTCTGCGGAATGCTCGCGACGTTCGGAGTCACGTTCGCAGGCTCTCTAAAACATGCGGAAGAGATCATCTCGGTGAAGCTTCGGTCCATTGAATCGGACTCACCGAACTGACTGGCAAACTCAAATTGATCGAACAACAGGACCATTCATGACAAATGAGCGTTACCGAGTCCGTGTGACCAAGGATCATCTAGTCTTCAGTGCGGCACACTTCATCACATTCAATGGCAACATCTGTGAGCGGTTGCACGGCCACAACTGGCGCGTGGCTGTGGAGGTGGCCGGGCCGTTGGATGAGAACAGTTACGTCTTCGACTTCATCGCGCTGCGCGATGCGGCACTGAAGCTTGTGGGGGATCTCGATCACCGCGTCTTGCTGCCGACGCAGCATCCGGCCATTCACGTGCAAGCGGACACCACCGAAGTGACCGTCACGTTTGAATCACGTCGCTGGGTCTTTCCTCGCGAAGACTGCGTGCTGCTCCCCGTCGCCAACACGACCGCTGAGTTGATTGCCCGCTGGATGGCTCTCCAACTGCGAGACCTCATCCGCCAACATCACGGTCAAAAGCTGGAGTCACTGCGGGTCGAGATCGAAGAAAACTTCGGCCAGTGGGCGATGTGCGAGCTGCCCGTGTCGGAGTGACTGGAACCTAAAGCAATGCCCACACAACTACGAACTTGAAGATCAAACAAATGTCACCCACTGATGTATTGCTGGCTGAGCATCGCGAAGTCACTCGCCGCTACTTTCTACGAGTGGGTGCGACCGGCATGGCGGGGTTGAGTCTGATCCCGCAGTGGCTTTACGCGGATGACGTGGCCTCGAAGGAAGCGTTAGCGCGCGCGGTGGAGGGACTCGAATACTTCACGCCGCCCGACAAGTTTGGGACGGTGGAACGCGGGACTCCGCTCCCTTACACGCATCCGATCGAGAAACTGCGTGAGGTCGGGATGACTCGCGAGACATGGCAGCTCGAAGTGCTGGCCGATCCCGATAGCCCGCCCACGATGGAAAACCCGCTCACCAAGGAGGCGGGCAACGCGCTCGATTGGAACGGCCTGATGAAGCTGGCCGAAACGAAGTCCGTGCGGTTCTTGAAGATCATGACGTGCCTCAATATGGGGGCACCGCTCGGCATGGGGTTGTGGGAGGGAGTGCCATTGCGGGAGGTCGTTTGGTTGACGAAGCCCTCGGCCAACCTGCGGCGTCTGTTTTACTTGGGCTATCACAACGATGACCCCAAACAAATCTTTCGCAGTTCGCTCCCCATCGGTCGCGTGCTGGAAGACCCGCCGGGCGACCATCCGGTGATCCTTTGCTACAAGCTCAACGGTGAGTTTCTTTCTGGCAAGCGCGGCGGGCCAGTGCGAATGCTGGTTCCCGACGCTTATGGCTTCAAATCGGTGAAGTGGCTGCAACGAGTCGTCCTGACCAACGCTCCTTTTGCCAACGATACGTATGCCGGTGGCAACAACGATGTCGATAGTCAGATGAAGACTTTCGCCCACATTGTCTCGCACCCCGCGACGGCCAAAGTGGGTGAGTCGCTGCCCATCACGGGGCTGGCTCAAGTCGGCATGTCGGGGCTGAGCAAAGTCCAGTATTGGCTGAGTCCCAAGCGAACCGACTGGCCGAAAGAGGACCCTCATTTCACCTCGGCTCCCTGGCGCGATGCCGATCTGCTGCCCGCGCCGCTGACGTGGAAGTCGCTGCCAGATGACCAGCTCATCACGCCGGTACTCGGCTTCGACTCGAAGACCAACCGTCCGCTGACGTGGCCGATGCGGAACACGCTCGCGCATTGGGCTGTTTTGCTGACCGATGTCGCGGCGGGCGAGTACGAGTTGCGCTGTCGCACGATCGACGCCAACGGAGTCGCTCAACCTCTCCCACGCCCGTTCGCCAAGTCGGGCCGCAATGCCATCCACCAGGTTTCCTTGAGCGTGCGAACCGCGTGAGTGCGCCACGACGAACGGCAGGATTCACCTCAGACCCGTGCATCAATCGAGTGTGGCCGGCCTTCCGATTTCTCTCATCCCCTCTTTCGCCCGTCTTCGCGGGGGGAGCGGAGATCAGATGATGACCTCCCGTGAGCGGCGACACCCGCCACTGACGGGACTGGCTCCCTGATTCGCACTCGTTACGAGGCCTCGGTATTCTCTCGCCCGTTCGATTGGCTGGTCCGTTCGATGGTTTATCCCCACGTCACTCAGGAGTCTCCCCCCATGTCGTTCGTTGTTGATCGTCGCGAGTTTCTCAAGGCTACTGCTACGGGAGTTGCCGCACTGGCGGTTCCATCCCTGCTGACTGCCGCCGATG
>JAYTXB010000415.1:0-22668 GCA_043743205.1 Schlesneria sp. | reverse complement strand
ACACTCGGGGTCAGGCGATTGCCATCTTGGTTAGCAATGACCTTGACTTCGCCACCCTCCATCACCGAGACGACCGAGTTTGTCGTCCCCAAGTCGATGCCAATGATCTTTTCTTGAATTGCCATAATGCGTTACTCCCTAAAATTGATTCCCACGTGATGAAATACTGCCGAGAAGGAGTTTGAACTGCACAACCGCCAGATTTTCCTGGAACTTGCTGCCGTCTCAGTCGAGTTCAAGTTGGATTGGTTCCCAAAGCAAAGGTCGCGCCAGTCGAGCTCGACACTAATCAAAACACGCAAGGTCTATTTTATTAAGTGGATACGACTCGTCATCTTCGATGAGTTCTATCGAGAAGACTTTGTTGCCGCCAAAATGGCAATGGCCAGCCATTGAGAGCCACACCGTCAATCAGCCGAAATGGCAGTTCGTCACCGGATTCTTTCAAATCGGGTCTGCTACCAACATGCACGCCCCTGATGAAACAGTTGCCCGCTTGCAAATACGAAATCCTGCCAGTAAAAGAGTTTCCTCAATTTGGATGTTGAGCCGAGCAGTCATTTAAAAAACGATGATCGGTAACAAATTCATGCAAGGAGGCATCCGCTTGGGTCGTCTCGTTGGAGGCTGGTTGGATGGCGAGTAAACCGGTGCCGAAAAAGGTTGCAAAACCAACATCTTCAAAGGTTTCTGGAAAGCTGTCTCCCGCAGCTTCCTCTCCTTCAAAAAACAACGCCACGGTTCAGGCGGAAATCGCAAAGCTTGATCTAGACATCATTAAGCTCTTGAATCGCCGAGCGACGGCGACGATCAAGTTGATGGAGTCTTCTGTTGATCGGCGGCTGGCGACTTACGATCCCCGTTCTGATGACGACCTCTTCGCGAAGCTGGAAGCCGACAACCCCGGCCCGTTAAGCCCGCGGGCGATTCGCGGGGTTTTTCGACAGATTCTTAGTTCTGTCCGAAACCAGTCGCGTGTTCAGCGTGCGGTGTATCTTGGTCCTGCATATAGCTTCTCGCACATGGCGGCGATTGAGCGATTTGGTGAGTCTGCCGACCTGATCCCAGTCAACACGATTCCAGCAGTGTTTGAAGAAGTGAATCGTGGCCACGCCGACTTTGGTGTCGTTCCAATCGAGAACAGCACTGACGGTCGGATTATCGACACGTTGGACATGTTCACTCGCCTGCCGCTGAGGATTTGTGGTGAAATTCAACTGAGCATTCATCACAACTTGCTTGGTCGTTCTCCCAGAGGCGAAATCAATGAGGTCTATAGCAAGCCTCAAGCGTTGTCGCAGTGCCGCGAGTGGGTCAGTAAAAACATGCCCCAAGCACGTATTATTGAGGTGACAAGCACCTCGACTGCGGCCCAATTGGCACGAGATAAGCCGGGGGCTGCTGCGATTGCCAGCAAACAGGCGGCGGTCGAGTACGGGCTGCAAATATTGGCCGAGCACATCGAAGATAACAAAAGCAATGTGACCCGCTTTGCGGTGATTGGTGACAAACCGGTTGGCCCAAGTGGAAAAGACAGGACTTCGATTCTGTTGCAGATCCCTCATCGCCCTGGCTCACTTTCGGAGTCGTTGGCGATCTTCAAGCAGTCCAAACTAAATCTGACTTGGATTGAGTCCTTCCCGCTGCGTGGCCCGGAAACTGGCTACATCTTTTTCTTGGACTGTGAAGGTCACACCAAGGACAACAAAGTCAAACGTGCATTGGAAGACTTGGCAAAGATGGCGGTCAGGATGGAAGTTTTGGGGTCATATCCGCGCAGCGAACCCGTGGAGTGATGCTGCTCAGTTTTGGTCGCTCCCGTCCATGAGGCGCTTTAAAGAACGAACTGCTGAAGTAAGTTTATTTGGTAGTCATTTGGTTTCACTTGGCCGCTCGTGAAACCAGAACATCAAATCGGGCGGTGCTAAAGGATGATGCGATGCGGCGTCTGTTCGTGGCTGGAAACTGGAAGATGAACACGACTGCGGCTTCCGCGCAGGCTCTCGCCAGTGAAGTCGCTGCAGCAGTAAAAGGCAGTCAGCCGAAAGTCGATGTTGCGATCTGTCCGCCGTTTCCTTACCTCATTCCGGTTGGCCATACGTTAGCGAACAGCCCGGTAATGCTCGGTGGCCAAAACGCTTATTTCGAGAAGCCAGGGGCTTTCACGGGTGAAACTTCCCTTGAGATGCTCGTCGATGTCGGTTGCCGGTGGGTGATCATCGGTCACAGTGAGCGGCGGCAGTTCTTCGGCGAGACGGACGAACTGATCAACAAGAAAATCCACGCCGCTTGGCAACGCGGGCTAGACGTGATTTTTTGTGTGGGAGAGGTCTTGCAGGATCGAGAGGCGAATCGCACCGAGTCCGTCTTGAATGCTCAACTGCAAGGTGGTCTCGCTGGGGTCGAAGCCAGCCAACTCCAGAAGCTTGTGATTGCCTACGAACCGGTTTGGGCGATTGGTACCGGTGTGACAGCTTCTCCAGAGCAGGCCGAGGCGGCACATGCATTCATTCGAAGTTGGCTGGTCCAAAGATTTGACCAACCATCGGCGGATGCCATGCGAATTCAATATGGCGGTAGCGTGAAGCCCGATAACGCTACGGAGTTACTTTCCCAGCCCAATGTGGATGGTGCTTTGGTCGGCGGAGCGAGCCTAAAAGGCGACCAGTTTCTCGGCATCATTTCAGCCGCAGCGAAGCTAGCCGCAGGCTGATGCAATTCGGATTCTGCTCGAGTTCTCGCCGCGATGTTTTAGCGGTGAATAGGGATGTTCAAGATGATGTATTTGGCTTATGCGTTGATGACCCTGCACATGTTCGTTGGGATTTTCCTGATCGGACTGATCCTGCTCCAACGCGGGCGGGGTGGTGGTTTGGCCGGAGCGTTTGGCGGTATGGGGGGCCAGAGTGCATTCGGCACCAAGGCTGGTGACATCTTTACTCGCATCACGATCGGCGTGGCGGTTTTCTGGATCGTGCTGGCGTGCGTCTGCATCCTCGTCGTGAACTCCGCAGTCAAAAACCGAGCTGGTTTTTTGAATAATAAGCCTGTGATCGTTGCCCCGCCGAACGACAAGCCTGATGCGAGCGATTCAACGCTTGGGGAAGAAGCGAACGACAAGAAGTCGGAGGGATTGGGAGCATTGAAGGAGGGGAACGCAGCGAAGGCTGATCCTGCTACTGACAAAAAGCCTGCTGACGTTAGTGGCGTTCCTGCAGCGCCAGCCAAGCCCGATGCTCCCGAGGTTAAGGAGCCAAAGCCTGCGACCGAGGGTAAACAGGACAAACCTGAGTCTTCGACCCCGCCGAAGTCCGAGTGATTGCTATCGTGCAATCGCGGACTTGGACCGCTGGTTAGAGTGGAGCGGGTGTTTGAGATGAGTTCGGGCGCGCTGTCGTCCACAATCTCATTCCAACTCGACATTGCGGTCGTAGTGGTTCCAATTGCTGTTTGCTGGCAAAAAATTGTTCACGCAACCTTCAGACAGCCTTCGGCATGGAGTGACGAAAAATGCTATTGAGCATGACTGGCTTCGGAGAAGCACGCGAACAACTGGGCGATGTGCTTTGCCGAGTCGAAGTCCGCAGCGTCAACAATCGTCACTTCAAGCTCTCGTTGCGTTGCCCCGATGGATTTGCTCACTTGGAGAATGAAGTCGAGCGCCTGCTGCGTGAAACCATTTCTCGCGGCAGTGTCTCACTGGCGATTCGATTGGAACGTTCCGCCAACACGAATTCCCCGCAGATCAATCAGGCGGTCCTAGCTGGTTATTGGAAGCAGCTAGAGAGCGTCTCCCAAGTCTTGGGAACTGAGGCTCCCACGCTGGGGGCGTTGCTCTCGCTTCCCGCAGTGATTGAGGATGGTCGTTTCGACACGGAGACTGTCCAGCAATTGTGGCCGCTCGTCGAGAGAAATGTTCGGGCGGCCGCCTTGCGAATGGGAGAGTTCCGCCAGCGTGAGGGGGCATCGATGGCGGTCGAGATGCATGTTCAATGCCAGGCAATTGCGGCGCAGATTGATCGTGTCTCGAACTTCTCGCCTCAAGTCATCATTGAATACCGCGAGAAGTTGCTCCAGCGCGTGAACGACTTGATGAAAGACTTGGACTCACGCATGGGGCCGTCGGATGTTCTGCGTGAGGTCGCGATCTTTGCCGATCGTTGTGACATTACGGAAGAGATCACTCGCCTGCGAAGCCACTTGTCGCAGTTTGTGAAGTTACTGGACGAGGCCACTTCACAGGGACGTAAACTGGACTTCATGTGCCAAGAGTTGTTTCGTGAAGTGAATACAATCGGCTCCAAGGCCAATCACGTCGAAATTTCTCATGCGGCGGTGGAAGCCAAAGTGGCTGTCGAGCGGATGCGCGAGATCGTTCAAAACGTGGAGTGACCGACAGTGGCCGAGATGTTCGACCTGTCCCGTTCGTTTCAAGTCGTGGTTCTGTCCGGCCCCAGTGGGAGCGGCAAGACGACGGTTGTCGAACGCTTGATTCGCGAGGCTCCGGTTAAGCTAGTGAAGTGCGTTTCGGCAACAACACGTCCGCCTCGGGCGGGCGAAGTTCACGGAGACGCTTACTATTTCTTGACTCCAGAGGACTTCGCGACGCGACGTACTCGTGACGAGTTTTTGGAGATGGCCGAGGTATTTGGTGCGGGGTACTGGTACGGAACGTTGAAGTCCGAGATTGATCGCGCGCGGCAACTGGCGGGTTGGGCGTTCCTGGAGATTGACGTCCAAGGGGCATTGCGAGTGATGGAAATCTACCCCGATTCACTCACGATCTTTCTCGAACCTCCGTCGCTCGAAGTCTGCGAACAACGCCTCCGGTCGCGCGGCACGGACACCGAAGCCACCATTCAAAAGCGACTACGTAAAGTCCATGAGGAGCTGTTGCTGGCGGATCGTTATCGCCATCGCGTCGTCAATGACGAATTGGACCGAACGGTCGAAACCATTTGCCACATTCTGGCCAAACAACTCGGATCGTAGTTCGTATTTGCTCCTGCCTTGCTTGATGTCTGGACAGCCGCCACACTGTGTCACCTAACTCGCCCCCCGATTGATGGCACGACTGTCAGTCTGCGGGGCAATTGCCTATTTTGGGAGGATGCCATGCTCGATGAATTGATGGAAGAAACGATCGTGAAGAAGTGCGGCGGACGGTTCAAACTGTCCACGCTGATTCAAAAACGCATGGTGGCGATCAATCGAGGTGCCCGTCCGCTCGTTGATATTCAGACCAAAAACCCGATGGAAGTCGTTGTTCAAGAAATCATGCAGGACAAGATTTTTCTGGACGCATCGGGTGTTGTTAAGACTCGTCCCGACAAGAACCGAGTGCGGCACTTCGACAGTGGGCCATCTTTGGACGACATGTAAACTGGGAATGGGAACGGATTCTGTCCCGCGTTCGATCGTGCAGGCAGTATCCCGTTCTGGTGGCTGATGCAGCGTGAACTCACTTCTGCAGTCCATTCAACTGGGATGCTCGCCATGCAGAATCGCGAAGTCTTGCTGGGGGTCACGGGGGGCATCGCAGTTTACAAGTCCGCTGATCTGTGCAGCAAGCTTGTGCAGAGTGGTGCTGTCGTGACCGTAGTCATGACGGAATCAGCTCGTCAGTTCATCGGCCCCACGACGTTTGAGGCTCTCACCGGACGGCCCGTGTATCACAAGGCGTTTCGTCCGGTGGAGCATTTTTGCGGCGAACACATTGGGCTGGCTCAACGCGCCGACTTGATGGTTGTCGCGCCGGCAACGGCCAATTTTTTGGCGGAAGTGGCGGGGGGGTTCGCTCGCGATCTCTTATCGACGCTCACCTTGACCATCACTTGCCCACTGCTCCTCGCTCCGGCAATGAATTGCGAAATGTGGGCCAAGAAGTCGGTCCAACGCAACGTGGCGCAATTGCGTGACGATGGAGTCCACTTCGTCGATCCGGGGACTGGCTGGCTGAGTTGCGGTCAGGTCGGAGCCGGTCGTATGGCCGAACCGTCCGAGATCATCGAGGCCATCGCACGGCTGCTCGATGCGAATCCGAAAACAACGTCGTAGGATGGGCACTCCTGCCCGTCCGCTTTTTCAAATTTCTTCTCGGTCCAAAGCCATCCGAAACAGCCGGACGGGCAAGAGTGCCCATCCTCCATTTGCCTTTGTGCGTGATCGTTCCATGAAAGTCCTCATCACAGCCGGGCCGACGCGCGAGTATCTCGATGACGTGAGGTATCTCTCAAATGCCAGTAGTGGCCGGATGGGATTCGCGCTCGCGGATGCGGTGCTTGCGGCAGGGCATCAAGTGGTATTGGCCTGTGGTCCGGTCGCACTCATGCCCCCTGCGGGATGCGATGTCCATGCGGTCGAGACGACCGACGAACTGCTCGCCACCTGCAACAAACTCTTCCCGCAATGCGACGGTGTGATCGCCACGGCGGCCGTATGCGACTACCGCCCGAAGTCGCGTTTCCAAGGGAAGCTCGCCAAAAAAGGTGTGTCGCTCGAATTGGAACTGGTGGAGACCGCCGATGTCCTCGCCGACTTGGGCCGTCACAAGGGAAGCCGTTGGATGGTCGGGTTCGCATTGGAGTCCGACGAGTTCGCGCACATTAACGCCCTGCGCAAGCTCAAGGAAAAGAACTGCGACGTGATCGTCCTCAATCGCCCGACTGCCATTGGAGCCGAAACCAACTGCATCGAGGTGATCGACACAGCTGGTTCCACCGTCGCAACGTTCGCGGGAACAAAGGCCGAAGTAGCCACGCAATTATGGTCTTGGATCGAGCGGTTTCTCATGCCGAAATCCGCGTGAGAATGCGCCACTGCCAGTGTGCATTGAAGCTGCTGGCGGCCAAATGCGATCACCAATGGCACCAAAACCAATGCTCCATGGCGCTCTATTATTTTTCAACAGTACCTCCCTTGTCGCCCTTCTCGGTAATCCCTCACCCGGGTAGCAGCGGCACATTATTGAGGGATTGGAAGTTGACTGTCAGCAGCGACGGGATCGCGGCGTGATGAGTGGTCGGGAGTTGGCTGAGGCAGGCGTCGTTGGTGTGATGGCGCGAGTGCAGATCGCGTTTCTTTGTGAACTTCCCTAACCGCTTGATGAGGTGCGGGTTCGGAGAGTGCGACGGTAGGAACGGGAGTTCGATGCGCAGTTGCCGAGCCAAGGCTCGGACCATTTGGCCGCGTTGTTGAGCACCAGCGTGATCGGCGTGGTCAGTCCGGCAGCGGCGATCTGGTGGAGCAACTCGCAGACGGTCTCGGCCGTGGCGTAGGTGCCTGTTAAAGAACGTACGATGGGCACCTGGCCCGTCCGCGTTCAAAGCCGAAGACGAACAGCCACGTGTGGCGCCAGACCCAACTCAGGAAGGACGCCAGCAAAAAATGTGCGGCGTCCAAGAAGAGCACGGTGCGTCGGCCCTCGCGCGCTGCGGCCAGTCGCGGTTCCAAGTCGGTCTTTAAAAAAAGGGTTCTCCACCAAACGTGATGATTCTTGTGTTGTGGAACTGAACTGCCGTAACGCGAGCGCGTTCCGGCGGTTCCCCGACCAATGGTGTGTCTCCACCGCCCGTCAACACGAATGGCGGAGAACCAAAAAAGCGGCCTGCGTGGCCGCGTGTTCTTCGACGGATTGCTTGGGCGGTATGGGAATGGCGGCCACGTTCCGCCAACGCAAGCCCAGGGTCGCGCGCAGGAAATGTCGCACTGGGGTCGGTCGATGACGCACCCCGTGAGCCGTTCGATGCGGTCACATGCCTCGGCAACCACGCGGGGGGAACGCGGCTAGAACTCCACTTCCAGCGACGCCTGATGTGGTGCCAACGCGTTGGCTCGACCCTGCTCGTGAAACGACCGCACGGCCCCAAGCCGCCAGCCACGTGCAAGTCGAGCACGCGTTGTACGGTTCGTCGCGACATGCCCGCCAACTCCGCGATCCGCTGATGGGTTTCCCCGTGAGACTTCAGCCACAGAATTCCCATCCGCCGCTGCATGCGTGGATCGAGATGACCAAACTGCTCCCGAGCGAGGGCCTGCCGTACTTCGTCCGCGAATTCAAACCGGCGCATCCTTGCACCTCATCAGCGGAAACCGGCGACAGTCCGAAATGGCCCAACATCACCGCCGACAATATCCACAACCTCGCCAACTGCGCCCAGACAAATTTATGTCCTGCTCCTCCGCGTTCGGTATGGCAGCGGCATCTCCGCCGGATTGCATTTCGTGACCACGAACTTCACACTCGGGTCGCTTGCGATGGTAAGTCACTGGCAGGTTTCTGACCTGCGCCACAAGTTGCGGGAGGCGAGATGCGACAGGTTCTCTTGATCGGGATGATCTGTGTCGGAAGCGTTGGTTCGACGAGTCTCCATGGATCTGAGGCCGAGCCAACAGCCGAGCAGCTTCAGTTCTTTGAAACATCGATCCGGCCGTTGCTCATTGAGAAGTGCCACAAGTGTCACGGTGCCGAGAAGCAGTGGGGAACGTTGAGACTCGATTCGCGCGAGGCCGTGTTGCTCGGCGGCGATACCGGCGCGGCAATCGTGCCTGGCCAGCCCGCCGAGAGTCTGCTCGTGAAGGCGATCTCGCACACCGATGACAACTTGAAGATGCCCCCCAAAGAGAAGTTGACCGACCGACAGATCGCAGACCTCACGCGCTGGGTCGCGCTGGGCGCGCCGTTTCCTGTCGCAACCAAATCCGTCGCGCCGCGAACGCGCGACCCCAACCACTGGGCGTTTCAATCTCCCGTTGAGCCACTTGTCCCGCAGACCGCGAACGTCGCTCGCACCAACGGTCCACTGGATCGATTCGTCCTCGCGAAGTTAGAAGCCGCGCAGCTTGAGCCTGCTCAACCGGCGAGTCCGCGAACGTTGATCCGTCGCGCGACGTTCGATCTCACTGGCTTGCCTCCCACTCCCGCCGAGATCACCGACTTCCTGCAGGACGATCGCCCGGATGCCTTCTCGCGATTGGTTGATCGGTTGCTCGCGTCACCCGCGTATGGAGAACGTTGGGGCCGACACTGGCTCGACGTGGCCCGCTATGCCGACTCGAACGGCCTTGATGAGAACGTCGCCCATGGCAACGCGTGGCGGTATCGCGATTACGTCGTCGCCGCGTTCAATCAGGACCAGCCGTTCGACCAGTTTCTGATCGAGCAACTTGCCGGAGACCTACTTCCCGCGGAAGACGAAGCGATGCGGCATCGCCGCTTGATCGCGACCGGATTCCTCGCCCTCGGTCCCAAAGTGTTGGCCGAGGTGGACGAGTCCAAGATGCGGATGGACATCATCGACGAGCAGATCGACACGGTGGGGCGAGCGGTCCTCGGGCTGACGCTCGGCTGCGCCCGCTGTCACGATCACAAGTTCGATCCGATCGAGACGGCCGACTACTACGGACTGGCGGGCGTCTTCAAAAGCACGCGCACGATGGACAAGTACACGAAGCTCGCGCTCTGGCATGAGAACCCGACGCCAACACCGGTCGCTCTCGCGCTGAAGGCGACTCACGACGAACAGGTCACTCAGCGGAAGGCGGCGCTGCAAGAGTTCATCGAGCGCGGTGATGCAGCCGTCAAAGCGACGCTGCCTGCGGGAGAAGCCCCACCGCCAAAGCTCGAAGACAAGTATCCCGACGCGACCAAGGCGGAACTGAAGCGACTGCGGGAGGAACTGACCAAGTTTGAGAAGGCGGCTCCCGAGATGCCCTCGGCAATGGGCGTGATGGAAGACGCTGTGATTGATGTGGCGATTCACATTCGCGGCAATCCGCTCAAGTTGGGTGAGGTCGTGCCGCGTCGAGTGCCACTCGTGTTAGCCAAGGCTTCAGCGCCGAAGTTTGCTGCGGAACAAAGTGGTCGATTGGAGTTGGCTCAGTGGCTGACTCAGGCCGACCATCCGCTGACGAGTCGCGTGTTGGCGAACCGCGTCTGGCGTTGGCATTTCGGCCGAGGACTCGTGCGAACGACCGATAACTTTGGCTTGCTGGGAGAACGGCCCTCGCACCCCGAGCTGCTCGATTGGCTCGCGCGGCGAGTCACTCAACGCGGCTGGTCGATCAAGTCGCTGCACCGTCAGATCATGGAGTCGCAGACGTACCAACTCGACAGCCGCGCGGAACCGCTACTCGTCGAGCGTGATCCCGAGAACCGGCTGTTCGGTCGCGCCGACGTGCGGCGTTTGGAGGCCGAAGCGGTGCGCGATGCGTTGATCGCCGTCGGTGACGGATTGGATCGGACGCTGGGCGGGTCGCTCCTCAAGGTGAAGAACCGCGACTACTTCTTCGACCACACGTCGAAGGACTTGACCGATTACAAGAGCCAGCGGCGTTCGCTCTATCTCCCCGTCGTTCGCAACAACGTGTACGACGTGTTCCAACTGCTCGACTATCCCGACGCGGCGATCCCGACCGGTGATCGCTCGACCACCACGATCGCGCCCCAAGCGCTGCTCATGATGAACAGCGACCTCGTGATGCAGTGCAGTTCCAACCTCACCTCGAAGATTTGGAATGAGTCGCGTACCGCTGATCACACGCAGCGCGTCACGTTTGCCTACGCGACCGTCTTCGGTCGTGAACCTTCGACAGGTGAAGTTGCGAGTGCGTTGGCGTTCCTCAACGAGGTCGAGCAAGCCCTCGCGACGGGCAACGTCGCGCCGGAACAACAACATCGTCGGGCCTGGGACAGCCTCTGCCATGTCCTGCTCAGTTCCAACGAGTTCATCTATGTGAGGTGACTCCGCACACTCACCGACCTGCTCGCACAATCCTGTTTGGAGTTCATGACGATGCCCGTCCTCGATCCCGTTTCGCGTCGTCAGTGGCTGCAACGTTCTGCGGTCGGATTCGGTTCGCTCGCATTGTCTTCGCTGCTGGCAGACGAAGCGCGCGCGAACCCGCTCAGCGCTTTGGCTCACGACAGCGATCCACTCGCCCCCAAGCCGCCTCATTTTTTCGCGCGGGCCAAGCGCGTCATCTTTCTGTTCATGACGGGCGGTCCCTCGCAGGTGGACACCTTCGATCCGAAGCCGCTGCTCGACCGTGACGATGGCAAGCCGCTGCCGTTCGCCAAGCCGCGCGTGCAGTTCAACTCAACGAACAATCTGTTGAAGTCGCCGTGGAAATTTCAGCAGTACGGTGAGAGCGGTCTCCCCGTGAGCGAACTGTTTCCGCATGTGGCGGGCTGCGTCGATGACTTGTGCATGGTCCATTCGATGCACGGCACCAATCCGGCACACGGTGGCGCGATGATGAAATTACATACGGGGAGCGACAACTTCGTACGGCCGAGCCTCGGGTCGTGGGTCAGTTACGGTTTGGGAACCGACAACGCCAACCTTCCCGCGTTCGTCACAATCTGCCCGACGCTCGGTCACGGCGGGATCAACAATTGGGGATCGGCCTTTCTGCCCGCAGCCTACCAAGGGACGCCGCTCGGCAACGCGAGTGTTCCGTCCGATCAGGCCCGCGTCCGCTACATTAGCAACGCCGACTTGCCGCGCGACGTGCAGCGACTGCAACTCGAACGACTCAAAGCGATGAATCGCGAGCATCAAGCCGTGAGTGGCCATGAACCGTCACTCGAAGCGCGGATCAATTCATTCGAGCTGGCCTTTCGGATGCAGACGGCCATGCCACTTGTCGAAGACTTGTCCAGTGAGACGCTCGCCACGCAGCAGATGTACGGTATGGACGACCCGCTCAACGCGAACTTCGGGCGGATGTGTCTGATGGCGCGACGGTTCGCCGAGCGTGGCGTGCGCTTCATCCAAGTGACTCACAGCGACAGCCACGTTCAATGGGATCAGCACAGCGACCTGAAGAAAGGGCACGAGAAGAACGCGCGCGAGGTCGATAAGCCGATCGCCGGGTTGCTCCGCGATCTCAAGGCGCGCGGGCTACTCGAAGACACACTGGTTTGGTGGGGTGGTGAGTTTGGACGAACACCGACTGCGGAAGGGACCAACGGCCGCGATCACAATCCCGAAGGCTTCACGATGTGGCTGGCGGGCGGCGGCGTGAAGGGAGGCTTTCGATACGGCTCGACCGACGACTACGGCTACTACGCCGCCGAGGACAAAGTTCACATCCACGACCTGCACGCCACGATTCTGCATCTGCTGGGCCTCGACCACGAACGCCTCACCTATCGCTACGCCGGTCGCAATTTCCGTCTGACCGATGTCGAAGGACAGGTCGTGCAGAAGTTGTTCGCGTAGAAGTTTGCTGCGTGAGTTGTGATGTTCTCTCGTTCCCAAGCTCCAGCTTGGGAACGCCCTCTGCCAAGCTCCGGCTTGGCGTCCACCTCACAGCTCATGAGTACCGATCACCGAATCAGCCTCGCGAAGCTGGAGCTTCGAAAGCCGCCGTTCCCAAGCTGGAGCTTGGGAACGAGACTAGGCGGGAACGAGACTGCACGGGAACGAGACCACGAAACCAAATCCCTTCGGAGAGAACCAATGCCCTACTTGCTGACGATGTTGTTCGCGTTCCTCGCGCTGTCGAGTCCTCTGCTGGCGGCGGAGCGCGACTCCGACTTGATCCGGCGCGAGAACCTGAAGGAGGGATCGCGCGACTGGCAACTGACGCGCGTCGCGCTGCAAAGTGCGACCGGTGTGCGAGCCGCCTACATCGAAGGCTACTGCTCGAAGCAGAGCGTCTCGGCGGGTGAGGCGATCGACATCATGGTCTCAACGAAGCCGGTCGCTCGGTTTCAGATCGAGGTCTTTCGCACCGGCTACTACGGTGGTCGAGGCGCTCGGCTGATGACCACGCTCGGCCCATTTGAGGGGACGACGCAACCCGATCCCGCGACCGGTCTCAAAAATCTGCATGAGTGCCAATGGGAAGCCACGACGACGCTGACAATCCCAGCCGACTGGGTGAGCGGCGTCTATCTCGGGCGGCTCATGTGTCTCCCGCCGGACGAGAACACCGCCGCATGGCAGAGCTACGTGATCTTCATCGTGCGCGACGACCGACCGGCCGACGTGTTGTTCCAAGTCTCGGACAACACGTGGAACGCTTACAACGAATGGCCCGAGAAGTCGTCGGTCTACACACATCCCAAGGGAAATCAGGGACCGTGGGCCGATGTCAGTTTCGACCGGCCCTACGGTCGCTATGCCCAGTTCAACAGCGTGGTCAATGATCCGCTGTCGATCGGGTCGGGTGAGTTCCTGCCGTTCGAGTTCCCGCTCAGCTATTTCCTCGAACAACACGGTTACGACGTGGCCTATGTCTCGAACAGCGATCTCGTCACGCCCGATCGCGGGTTGAAGTGCAAGTCGTTCATCAGCGTCGGTCATGATGAGTACTGGGACCGTCGCCAGTACAACAGCGTGGTCCAGCTGCGCGATGCCGGTGTGAACCTGATGTTCCTCTCGGGCAACTCGGTCTGCTGGGTGACGCCGCTCCGCGCGGGACACGATGGCCGACCGTCACGCATTATGTTTCGCGGCGGTCCCTACGGCGGTGACTACAAGTACGCCGTTGATCGCCAGCGCGACAATGGGCCGTTTCCAGAGCATGGTCCCGACGAAGGCTATCTCATCGGCTCACGCAACGTGGAGCCGGTGAATGGCGGCGGCGATTGGGTCTGCACGAAGCCCGATCATTGGATATTCGCGGGGTCAGGCATGAAGTCGGGCGAGCGCGTTCGCGGGCTGATTGGCTGGGAATATCACGGCGATCCTCCCACTGACATTCCCGGCTTGGAGATCGTCGGTGCGGGGACAGCGCTCGTCGGCGGAGTCCGTCCGCAACAGTGGACGGCCACCATCTATCCCGGGCCGAAAGGGAACTTCGTGTTCAATGCTTCGACGATCTTCTGGTCGCAGGGACTGAGTTCGCCACCGGGACACGTCCTGCCGTGGTCCCATTGGACGCGCCCTCACGGCCCCGATGATCGTGTGCAGCGGATCACACACAACCTGCTCAACCGGGCGATCGGCAAGTAGAGATTGACTTGTAGGATGGGCACTCTTGCCCGTCTGGTTTGGATGCTCGTCTGGATTGGAAGAAAAAACCGGACGGGCAGGAGTGCCCATCCTACAACGAGTTCGCTCAGCGTTTGGATGCGCGCGCCGAGGTGGCGACCGTCGTGCGTCGAGGCGCTCGCGATTTCACGGCGGGCTTCTGCGCGACGGTTTGTGCACGCTTCGTGCGGATGCGAGGCGAGACCAACTTAGGAGCTTTGACTGCGGGAGCAGCAGCCTTCGTCGGAGACTTCATGCGGCGCAGAATGGACATCAGTCGCACGATGTCTTCGCGTCCCACGACGCCAACCAGTCGGCCTGCGCTGACGACGGGAAAGCGATTGAAGCGAGCGTCTCGGAACAGTCGCGCCACTTCGGCGGCATCGGTTTCCGGTTTGAAGATCGGCACGCCGCGCGACATGAACTGCTCGACAGTCGCCCCGTCGGCCTCACCACTGAGTTGCGTCTTGATGATCTCGTAATCAGGCAGCACGCCGAGCAAACGTCCGAGTGAATCGGTCACGTAAAGTTCGGTCGCTTCGTGGCGCGAGAGGATGTCGAGTGCCTCATCGGCCGAACAGCGTGGAGAAACTCGAACCAAGTTCTTCGTCATGAGATCGCCGACTGTCATTCGCATGGCTGCCATTCCTTGAGCTGAGGGGAGAGACCGGCACGACGGAGGAACGTCGCGCACTTCTTCACTCTCAACCTAGGTTGCGTTTGGGCAGCATGAGGCAAAAAAAACCTCAAAGTTTTCCCGAATCTCTCATCAGGAGTTGATGACCAAGATTGCCGGGACATCCACCTTCGATCCTTTCACTACGATCGGTATGACCGGCCAGTCAGACGAGGCCGTCAGCAGCTCGGTGCCGCGACTCGTGACCAACACCGTGTCTCCCATCTGGACGGGACCGACCGACGGATGCCAATAGATCGGCGTCCCGGCAGACAAGCGGTACTCACTCTTCGGAATGACGGGAATCGTGCCGAACTCGTACTCGACGATGTCCGCTTGATCTGCGAGTTGCCATTCCGCTTCGGCACCGGTCTTCTCATAGAGGCGATGGACGCGGTTCCAGACTTCAAACAACTCCCAGTCCGGCTGCGAGAAATAGACACCCGTGGCCAAAATCAACGCGGCCGGTTCAAACGCTTTGAGTACGTCGGGAGGAGCCGCTTCTAAGCAGACTGTCCGCGCCGCCCCAACCAACAGCCCATGAAAACTCGCCACGGCGGAGATCGTGCAGTAACGCTGCACGGGTGATTGGTCGTAGGTCCAGCAGCGAAAGCGACGACCGCGACCGTCCGCCAAAATCTGCAACCGTTCCGGACGCAGGCCGTGCTTAAACAGTCGGTGTGAGAGTTCCCCGGCGATCTCGGCTTCGGTGCGTCCCGCTGTGAGTCCTCGCGCTGTCGCTTCAATTGCGTGCGTGAGCAGTTTGCCCGCTTCGCGCTGTCGCACGATGTCGAACTCACTCAGCGGAAGACGCATCTCGGCCAGACGCGGCCCGACATCGGTTGTCCCCGCGAAACCGGAGTCGCTCGCGACGCGACGACCGCGACACAGATCGGCCACCATCACATTGCGCGGCTCGAACCACGGGCGTTCTTTCAATTGGAAGCCCATGTTGCAGACCTCGGTCTCAAAGAACTGAGCCGTGTCGGCGTTACTACAGACGAGGACTCGTGCTTCGGGAGTCACGAAGATCGAACCGGTGTAACCGGTCGAACCGCCTCGTTCGTTGCAAGCCCCTGCCGTTAGCCACGCGAAGTTCGACGGCTGTTGAATCAACAGCGCCGCAAACTTTTCCTGTCGCAGAAAGTTGGCGATCCGCTGATGCCGCGTGGCGATCTCACCCAGACGATCGGTATCGAAGGCCGCGAACTCGGCCGAAGAAAACGGATCGGATAGATCAACCGTCTCGGTACTCATGGCGTCTCTCGAAAGTCCGGTTGCAGCCGATTGGCCCGGCCGCCGAAGTGATTCCGATGAATCAGAACCTGCTCTGGTCTCGGGGCAAGCATACCACGCAAGTTGCCCCGACTCGGTGAGCCGCTCGCGCCACGACCGACAATTTTCAAGGTGGTTCGGACTCCATTCCGGCTGAGAGCTATTCCTCACTCGGTCAAAAGTGAAGCGTTTAACCGCGTGGGCCACGCTCCGCGCGATGATCGAAGAAACAGGCTCGAATGTCGCTCACTCGCGGGGTGTGGCCCACGCGGATAAACGAGGCAAATGTCTCACTGGTGCCCGCGAAGTAGACAAACACTCTCCGACGGCCCGGTTCACCTCAACAGAACCTGCTCGTCATTCGCTCGCCACCTGATCGGGGCTACCCAAGTACTTCAAGAGGTCGCGAATCTCTTCGATCTTCAGGCGGTTGAGCAGTCCTTCGGGCATCATTGAGACCGGTTGTTGCTGGCGTTCCTCGATGTCTTGAGTCGCGATGACCACGAGGTCCGTGGCGGTTTGCATCGAGAGCGTCGTGGCGTCTTCCGTCTTCACGATGCCGCTGACAACTCGACCGTCCTTCAGCGCGACGATGGTGACGCGATAGGCATGTCCCACGAGGGCACTCGGGTCCATCACGTTGATGAGGACGTAGTCGAGGTCCGTCCGCTGAGCACCCGTCAGGTCGGGGCCGATCAGGCGACCTTCACCGAACAGTTTGTGGCACGAGATACAGTTCTTGGTGAAGATCGCTCGCCCGCGGGAGGCACTCGACTTGGAAGCATCGGCCTCCAGAATCTTCGCCTTCATCTCGGCGATCTGTTTCGCTCGTTCGGCAGTCGAGGGCTTCGCGCCGAAAACCTTGTTGACCAGTTCCTTCAGCTTCGGCTCCTTGAACCGCTGCAACTGGCGAATATCAAATTCCGAGAGGTCTTGTTTGTTGATCGTCCCCGCCTCGACGGCCGTCACCAGCGCGAGGGCCGTCTTTTCGCGAGCGGTCAGCGTACTAATGGCATCGAGCTTTTCGGGATCGCTCAACTTGGCATAGCGACCGAGGATCGTGCCGCTCACTTCCTCGCGATCAAAACCGGCAAGGCCACGGATCGCGGAGCCGCGCAGCGCGGCATCGTTCAACACGGTCAACAACAAGTCGGCCACTCCGGGCCGTCGTGTGGTGACGAGTGCCGCCAAAGCACGC
Source organism: Schlesneria sp. (assembly GCA_043743205.1). Lineage (GTDB taxonomy): Bacteria > Planctomycetota > Planctomycetia > Planctomycetales > Planctomycetaceae > Schlesneria. Next base: position 5,537 of record JAYTXB010000415.1, on the reverse strand, counting down.
TCACGCTGCGGAGCATCGAGCTTGTCGTTCTTCACCGTTTGCGAGAAGTAGTTGAATGACTCATCGCTCCCCTGAATCAGGGCGAGGCGGTGACTGAGTTCGCGCACGGTCGCATCTCCGCTCATGGCGAGTCGCGGGGCGACGCGGTTCCAGCCCGCATCCGCCTTCAAATCACGTCGGCCTTCGAGAGCGGTCAACATCCCCGCCACCACGTCGCGCTGCACTGCCACATCATCGCGAGACTCTTCCAGCCACCGCACGAGCGGCGCGAATCGCGGAACGGCGTCAGTCGCTAGCCGCCTCGCAATGAACTGCCGCAGCTTGGGAATCTTCGTTGCCAGCGCGAGCGGCAACACGTCGTCATCCCCCAACGCCACAAGCGGCTCAATCCCGTACCACAGCATCAGCGTGAGATGGTTGTCGGAGATGTCCTCCGTGCGCGAGACCAATCTCTTCGCGATCTCCTTCCGATCCGCCAACGACAATCGCTGCAAGCCCGAGACAAGCTGCATCCGCACATACGGCGACGAATCCGACTTCGCGAGGCCCGCGAGTTTGACCAGCATCCCCTTCGACGCGGCCTTGTCTTCCAACTCCAGTCTCACGGCCCAACCGCGAATTGTGTCGTTGGCATCACCGAGCAACGTCATTCGGTCCTCCTCCTTCAGCAAGCCGCAGGCATGTGCTGTCAACAGCCCTTGCAGTTTCGGAAAGGCTTGCTCGGGAGTGGGGTTCATGGCGAGGCCGCGCACAGTATTCGCAATCCCGCGAGCAAGTGTTCCTTTCGCCGCATCCTCCTGAAAAATCCGACGATATTGGCTGACCAACGCTTGATTCGAACCAATTACTAGACGCATCACAAGATGATCCTTGTTGACCTTGCTCAGATCATCCGGGGTGACTGAAGAGTCGCCGTAAGTCACCTTGTAAATCCGGCCGTTCTCGCGCTGGATGGTGGCGTCGTCGTAGTTGTGGCATTCGCCGGTATCGGACCAGTCGGTGTAGTAGATGCTGCCGTCAGGGCCTTGCTTGACGCAGACGCCGCGGAACCACGGGTCTCCCGATTGAGCGAAGTCAGGGCGGTGCTTGGCGACGTAGCCGGACGCACTTCGCTCCAACTTATCGACGTTCAGCCGTTGGCCGTGAACGTTGAGCGTGAAGAGGCAGTTGCGGTACTCGGCGGGGAACTGGTCGCCGACGTAGATCATCGCGCCCGAGTGAGCGTGACCACCGCCCGCCTCGCCGTGCTTCTCGCCGCTGCGTGAGCCTTCCCACGTCCCGCCCGCCCAGTGAATGTGATCGGCACAGGTCTCCATCCGCTCGAACGTGTACGGGTTGAAGTCGGCTCCGAACATTCGCTTGAAGCGAGCACCGGGAACGACGTGAAAGGCGTGCTCAATCACGCAGTTGGTCAGGAACGCTTCGCCTCGTTCATCGAACGCGACGCCCCACGGATTCGTCGTGCCATGCGCGACGACTTCAAACTCGTGACGCACCGGATGGAACCGCCAGATGCCGCAGTTCATGGGGACGCGCTGGTCGTCGGGAGTGCCGGGCTTGCCAATGCGTGAGTTCGACAAGATGCCGTTGCAGCCATACAGCCAACCATCCGGCCCCCACGTCAGACCGTTCGCGACGTTATGCACCGCCTTCAAGTCCCAACCATCCAGCAGCACCTGCGGCGGACCATCGGGCACGTCATCACCGTTGGCATCGGGAATGAAAACGAGGTTCGGAAGCTGAGTCACGAACACGCCGCCGAAGCCGTACTCGATGCTCGACAGATTCACGCCCTTGTCGAGAAACACCGTCTTCTTGTCGAAGGTGCCATCGTTATCGGTGTCCTCCAGAATCAGAATGCGATCCTTCCCCTCCTTGGCATCGGCGGGAAGCCACTTCGGATACGAGCGACATTCGACGACCCACATCCGCCCCCGATCATCAAACGTGATCGACATTGGCTGAGTGACATCCGGCTCACCAGCAAACAGCGTCGCCTTGAAGCCGGGCGGCAACTTGATGCTGGCCGCAGCCTCTTTCGGAGGCAGCGGGCCATCAGCCGCAAAGATTATCGAGACGTTGAACAGGCAGACCACCACCAGCAATGCACAGCGCAGAATTCTCACGTTGATTTTCCTTGGGGACTGCTCCGGCTCGACGGAGCTTGGGAATTGTCGCGAAGCGACTTGATGTATGTGGGGATCAACTCACTCACGTTCACTCACTCTCGTTCCCAAGCTCCAGCTTGGCGGTCAGCTTCGCATTCAATGACTGCTCAGCGTCCGTGAAGCTGGAGCTTCAAAGCCGGGCGTTCCCAAGCTGGAGCTTGGGAACGAGAGCGATATTGGTCACAGGTACGTTCAACCAAGCTTCCCTCGGAAATACTCGGCTCCGGCGGCGAGGGCTTCGGAGAGCTTGGCGATCTCCTTGCCTCCGGCTTCGGCGAGGTCGGGGCGGCCGCCGCCACCGCCTCCCGCGAGTTTGGCGGCGGCTTTCACGCAGTCTCCGGCGCTGAGACCCTTTGACGTGAGGTCTTTGCTCACGGCGGCGATGAAGGCGAGTTTGTCTTCGGCGATGAGGCCGAGCAGGATCGCGGACGAGGGGGCTTTCTCGCGGATGCGGTCGATGAACTCCTTGAGCTGGTCGCGCGTGATGTCCTGCACTTCGGCGACGATCAGCCTCGCGCCGCCGATGGTCTCGGCGCTGGCGACCAGTTTGCCGGCGTTCTCGGCGAGTGATTGGCCAGCCTGTTTGGCGAGTTCCTTCTTCGCGTCGCGCAGTTCGTTTTGCAGAGCTTCGATTTTGCGAGCCATCTCATCGGGTTGCGTCTTCAAGAGTGCCGCCGCTTCCTTGACGAGGCTCTCCGTCTTGCGAACGCTCTCCAACGCCTTCGGCCCGGTGAGACACGTGATGCGGCGGACACCGGCGGCGACGAGTTCGTCGCGCATCACACGGCACAACCCGACCTGACCCGAGTTCGACAGGTGTGTCCCACCGCATAGTTCGGTACTGAACTCGCCAATGCGGACGACGCGCACGTGATCGGGATACTTCTCGCCGAACAGCGCCATCGCGCCGAGTTGTTTGGCCTCGGCAATCGGCATCACGGTCGTTGAGACCGGCGCACCGTCGGCGATCCGCGCGTTGATCTCGTCCTCGATCTTGAGGAGTTCGTCGTGAGTCAGCCCCTTGGAGTGAGCGAAGTCGAACCGCAATTCGTCCTGCTGGACCTTCGAGCCGCGCTGCGTGGCGTTCTCGCCGAGATACGTCCTCAGCGCGTGATGCAGGATGTGCGTCGCCGAGTGGGCACGGCGAATCGCTTCACGGCGCGGGACATCGGTGACGGCCTGCACCTTCGCGCCGACAGTCAGCTTGCCCGACTTGAGCGTGCCAATGTGGACGAGCAACTCACCGTCGCGCTGCGTGTCCTGAACCTCGAACTCGACACCGCTGCCACTAAGTTTTCCAATGTCGCCGACCTGACCACCCGCCTCGCCATAGAAGGGTGAGCGGTTGAGAACGACCGCGACTTGGACTCCTACTTTGTCGAACGCCGTCGCAAGCTGACCATCGGCGATGATGCCGACAACCTCAGCGTCGGCGCTGGTCGAGTCGTAGCCAAGGAACTGCGTTCCGCCTTTCGTTCGCAGCGTATCGAGCGGACCGGCCGACATGACCGAGTTCGCGAAGGCTCCGCGTCCGCTCGTCTCCTTGTGCTTCGCTTTGCATTCTTTGAACTGAGCCATATCGACCGACAGGCCCTCGTTCGCGGCGAGTGATTCGGTCAGCTCGATCAGGAACCCGTCAGTCTGATGCAAGTCGAAAGCCGCTTCGCCCGAGAGGACTTTTGTCCCTGATTTCTTCGCCGCATCGACCAGCTTCTGGAACCGACCGATCCCCATTTCGACGACGCGCAGAAACTGTTTCTCTTCCTCTTGAATGGCGTTCTGCACCGCTTCGACCGTCTGGCCGAACTCGGGGTACGGCTGCTTCATCATCTGTGCGACGACCGGGACGAGTTGCGAGAGGAACGGTTCGCGCGTCCCCAACAAAAAGCCCTCCATCGACGCGCGGCGGAGCAGCAGTCGGACGATGTAGTTCTCTTTCTCGGGACCGGGGCCGCAGCCTTCGTGCAGCGCGAACGAACAGGCTCGCACGTGATCGGCGATCCGGCGGAGTGCCCTGCCCTGCGGAGCGGCGTACTCGTACTTCACGCCGACGATCTCACCGGCCGCCTGACAGATCGGCTTCAGGATGTCGATCTCGAAATTGCTGAGCACGCCCTGTAACGTCGAGGCACACCGTTCGAGGCCCATCCCCGTGTCGATGTTCTTCTTCGGCAGCGGCTGAAGATTGTTGGGCGGGTTGCCAACGCGATTGAACTGCGTGAAGACGAGGTTCCAAATCTCGACGGTCTTCGTCGCGCCAGGCGGCAGGTAATAGATTTCGCTGCACGGTCCGCAGACGCCGTCCGGTCCCTGCGACGGAGCCGACGCCGGCCAGAAGTTTTCGCCTTCGTCCTCGCGCGAGATGCGGCTCGGGTCGAGACCGATCTCCTTGTTCCAGATTTGGAAGGCTTCGTCGTCGTCGAGGTAGACGGTGACGTTCAGCCGCGAAGCGTCCAGTCCCAGCCACTTCTTCGTCGTGAGGAACTCCCACGCCCAGTGAATGGCCTCCTTCTTGAAGTAGTCTCCAAACGAGAAGTTGCCGAGCATCTCGAAGAACGTGTGGTGATAGGCGGTGATGCCGACGTTGCCGATGTCACCCGTTCGCAGACATTTCTGAGAGGTCGTCGCACGCGTGAACTCGATCGGCCCGATGCCGAGGAACTGGTTTTTGAACTGGTTCATCCCGGCCGGCGTGAACAGGACCGTCGGATCGTCCTTCGGCACGAGCACGTCCGTCGGCCGCCGCACGCAGCCCTTGGATTCAAAGAACGCCAGATACTTCTCACGCAGTTCGTCCGTCTTCATGTCTCTTCCTATCAAGCGACTCAGCACTGACGTGAGCCGAAACATCCTCAAAAAACAGGGGCGTAGACCGAGCCGCCTTCCAAGGGAGACTCGACCAAAAATGAGAGGCGAGAAGATAGCAGAAGCCCCGGAGACGGGCGACAGAACCCGCGAACTCGAAGCGCTGCGATCCGTCTCAATCAAGCACGCGAAGTGTGTTGCCAACCCCCGGCGGCTTCCGCATAGCAACCGGAATGCCTCGCTACCAAAGCCACAGTGCCGCCTGAGCGTGGAGTGACCCTGGTGCCCGAGGACGGTTGAGATGGAATGCGGTCAACCGTGACCGATTGGCGGTAAGGCGAGCGGCAACAAGAAATGTCCATGTAGCATGAGCACTCTTGCCCGTCCCGGCTTGAAGACCGAAACCCGGACGGGCAAGAGTGCCCATCCTACATCGCAGTCCGACAATTCCTGCCCCTCGCCTTACTGGGCCTCGCGAATGAGAAATTCCTGTTTGGAAAGCAATCCGCTCTTCCCGTTGCGATCAACGGCCGATACGATCCCCGCCCTTGCGACGGGCCGGTG
>JAYTXB010000414.1:0-1535 GCA_043743205.1 Schlesneria sp. | reverse complement strand
TTTCCCAGGGCGGCGCTCACGGTGTTCGCTGGCCCTGGGCTGGTCTCCGAGGCCCCGTTGGGGCGAAGACGAATTCAATCCTCAAATATCGCAACTTCTCAACTCACGCTGCGGGTTACGGGAACGCCCGGCTCTCAGCGCTCTTCCATCGCAGCATCCATCACGAGACATCGCAGGAACTTTGAAATGCCCGATTGGCTGATTCCCGTCACCGCTGTCGTGTTTGTCGCGTCTCTGTTGGGGCTGATAGTCGGCTGCTGCTGGCGCGTGGTGAAGTCGCGCGGCATGGACATCTGGGTGCCGGCGTACATCTCACCGAAGCGCAACGTGCCGCCGATCTTCCTTGATCGCAACGTGACCGATGTGTTCATCGCGGTTTGCGATCACTACGAACCCGAATGGGGCAATCCCAAGCGAGCCGATGCGCTAGCGAAGGTCCTGCGCTGGACCGAAGAGTACCCGAAGCGATTCAGTCCATTCCGCGATGTCGATGGCCGACCTCCGCAACACACATTCTTCTTCCCGCAGGACCAGTATCGTCCCGAGTACATCGACCCGTTGGCCGACCTGTGTCGCGCTGGGTTCGGTGAGTTCGACATCCACATCCATCATCAAGACGACACGCCGGAAGGACTCGAAGAAAAGTTGAGCGTCTTCCGCGACGTGCTGTATCACCGACACGGGATGCTCCGCCGCGATCCGATTTCGGGTGAGATCGTCTACGGTTTCATTCATGGCAACTGGGCGTTGAACAACTCGCGACGCGACGGTTGCTGGTGCGGCGTCGATCACGAAATCCCGATCTTGTTGAGGACCGGTTGCTATGCCGACTTCACCATGCCGTCGGCTCCCAGCGACACGCAGACGACGACGATCAACAGCATCTACTACGCGAAAGACATCCCCGGCAAACGGAAGTCGCACGACAAAGGATTGCTGGCGCGCGTGGGTCAAGCTGCTCCCGACAACAGTCTGCTCATGATTCAAGGGCCGCTCGGCTTCGACTGGACTCGCAAGAAGTTTGGACTGCTGCCGCGCATCGAGAACGCCGACCTGACCGCCAAGCATCCGCCGTCCATTCATCGGCTGCATCTTTGGTTGAACGCGGGCGTCACCGTGCAAGGCCGTCCCGACTGGCGATTCGTCAAGCTGCACACGCACGGCTGCAAGGCGGGAAATATCGACATGCTGCTCGGCGAGCGGATGCAAATGTTCCATCAAGAGCTAGCGGAGTTGCACGCGATTCAGCCGAACTTTCGCTTCCATTACGTGACCGCGTGGGAGCTGGCACAGCTCGCTCATCGAGCCGAACGTGACGAGGGCTTGCCCAACTTCGACCGATCAGTTGGTGATCTGGTTGGCTACGGAATTCGCTGACGCAACCACGTTGCTGGCGGTGAACAGCCCGTTGAAAAAGTAACCCGCAGCGTGAGTTTAGAAGTTGCGATATTTGAGGATTGAATTCGTCTTCGCCCCAACGGGGCCTCGGAGACCAGCCCAGGGCCAGCGAACACCGTGAGCGCCGCCCTGGGAAA
>JAYTXB010000413.1:0-1046 GCA_043743205.1 Schlesneria sp. | reverse complement strand
ATCCCTCTCTCTCGACCATGCGCAAAACTTATGCCAAAGGTTGTCGCGAATAAACAATCTCAGAAAACAACTCCCGACTTGTGTGTAAAAGACAGGGGCAATGCCCACCCTACAATGAAGTCAGACAGTCGAACTACTGACTCACCAATCATTGCGACAAATTCCTCATCCCCGTCAGCAAGAACTGAGTCGTGAGTTCGGAGTGAGTCACCGACAGAACATGGCCTGCATCGGCGATGACGAGATCGGGTTGGGTGAGATGTCTCGTGAAGATCGGATCACGTCCGCCGTGAATCTGCATCACGCGGACAGCGGCCACTGCGGGCGAGGGTTTCCAAGTCAGAATCGCCTTTGACGCCCAGCGAAGGAAACGCCGATCGGCATCGGCGAATTGTCGGGCGATTCGTTTGGCTCGCGGTCCAAACAGGGCACCGACGATGGGTGGGATCAGCCATGCAAACGCAGGCAACAGTCCGATGCAGGGCGTCAGCGGACGAAGCAGCTTCACTCGAAATGGCAGGCTGTGCGGAGACCGGATGCTGCCGATCAAGAAACACGCGCGCACCGCTGGCAGCGCGGCAGCCACTTCCAAGGCCACGACGCCTCCAAACGAAACTCCACCGACAAAGCAGGTAACGCAGGGGTCGATTTCCTTCGCCAACCGAAAGGCATACTCGTTGAGCGACTCCGTCCAGAGTGGCTCGATCCAATTCGGCGTCACCAACTGCGGCAGAGAGCCTTGCAACGACTCAAACATCCGCGCGTCGGCCCCCATGCCGGGTAACAGGATCAACGGTGCATCGGTATTACACGGATCCCAAAAAACAACTGCGCGCGATGCACGGCACGAGATTCGCGCCAGCTGGAACCATGATTTGATCACCGTCAACATGGCAGGAGGCTGGGCATGACGATCGTCGAGCATCATTCGGCGGAAGAGTTGCAGAGGCTATTTCGGCAGGAGCAGGACGCTCGGGTGGCCAAGCGGATTTGGATCGCGTGGCAGGCTCGGCTGGGGAGCACGGAGCCGCAGATCACGGCGGCGA
>JAYTXB010000412.1:0-7010 GCA_043743205.1 Schlesneria sp. | reverse complement strand
CATCGCCCTCAATGCCGAGATGTCGGCCGTCTGTCCCTCGATCACCGAACGCAAGACGCCCTTGAAAGTCGGTTGAGCGCAATCGGACATAGACCTCGCGCGGCTAAACGTGGAAACGTCTCATTCCTGTCCGCGCGAGGCCTAAGGACCGACACATCAACAACCGGCGGTATCAATCTGGTGATCGAGGTGAGCCGGGTGCCGTGAGGTCCCGGGTTCTTCGCCGAAAAGTTCGGGGCCTCACGGCACCCGGCTCACCAAATCCCGACGGTTGTTGATGTGCCGATTCTTAGGTAGGGGGGAGCAATCACTTCCCGAGTTTGACAATACTTCCTCCCTCCTCGTCGAAAGGAGGGAACAAAGCCCAGTGGCGTGAACTATTTGCGACCCCCAGCCCAGAGATCGCGACCGGTCCACTCCACTCATCTCCGCCACTTCAAAATCAACTTGAGAGCGTTCCATGTTTAGAAAAAAAATGCCACAGATCGCGCTGCTGTTCCTGCTGGGGAGTTGTTCCTTGGCCCGCGCGCATCCCGGCCATTCACATCGGGGTTCGCCCGTGCGGCCGGGTGATGCAACAGCTGCGGCAACCCTCGCACGCACTTGGAGCTACTCTTCTGGGGCGACTGGTCTGTACGGTTCTTTCGTGGCCGCGCAGGGCGACCAAGTCCAGATTCGCCGAGCGGACGGAACGCTGGTCTCGGTGCGGCTGTCGCTACTCGTTGAGGCCGATCGACAATGGATTGCGATCCGGCTCGACCAGATTCGTCGGACGAGCGAAACCGTGGCACACGCACTCACGGCATTCGTATCGGAGGAGGAATTGTCCGACATGAGCGAACAAGCCGCCGAGGAATTGCCGCTGCTATTGGCTCAAATTGACCAAGCGAAGCCCCGTGCGACCGGAGGCAAAGCCCCCGAACTAGCGAGGGCGTTTGAAGCGTTCGTCAAACTCAAGGCGATCAAGACTCGCTGGAATGATCGTTTTTTCTACATCGAATCGAACGGACTTCCAGCTCATCAAATGATGGTCGGTATCACCGCGTGGCAGCAGCAGGTGCCGTTGCCGCAAAAGTATGTTGGTGAGAACGCTTGGCAAATCCCGCTGCATCCGGTACCGGCCAAGCAACCGCAATCGACGAAAGGACACTTTCTGCGCGGTGCCATCGCACTTGCCGTGAACGGTGTGCCGATCTTCAACCCGCTCAACAATCGTGGCGACGATGCGTTCCTGTTTGGAGAGCTCGACGAGTTCGGTGGCCACTGTGGTCGAGCCGACGACTACCACTATCACCTCGCACCGGTGCATCTGGAGCAAACCATCGGTAAGGGGCTGCCCATCGCCTATGCACTCGATGGTTATCCGATTTACGGTTTTGAAGAACCGGATGGCTCGCCGGTGAAAAATCTGGATGCGCTGAACGGACACAAGGACGCAAATGGGAACTACCACTATCACGCGTCAAAGAAGTACCCGTACCTCAACGGCGGCTTCTATGGCGAAGTGACCGAGCGTGGTGATCAAGTCGATCCACAGCCGCGTGCCGAGCCACTGCGACCCGATCTGCGTCCGCTGCGTGATGCGAAAATCACCGACTTCCAAGAGACCAAGCCTGGCAACTATGTCTTGACCTACGACGTGAAAGGCAGGCAAGGATCAGTCAGTTACACGCTGGCAGACGACGGCAGCGCGAAGTTTGTCTTCGTCGCGACAAACGGCGTGACCACGAACGAAACATACTCGCCGCGCCCTCGCGGTCCCGGTGGCAATGATCGACGTCCACCTCCACCGCGTCCTGGTGAGAACCCGCCGCGCGATGGTCAGCGTCCCCCCCGCAGTGACGAACAGTCACCTCGCAACGAAGACCGGCCACCACCGCGCAAGGACTCGCTCACTCCCGGACGCGGTGCAACAGATGCCTCTCCGAAGCTGAAAAGCAACCTGCCGCAATTGACCGTGACCAGTACCTCCGTCGATGCAAAGGGGATGCTCTCTAGCGACTGCTCCTGCGACGGCAACAGCGTCTCCCCGGCCGTCGCGTGGACCGCTGGCCCGGCGGGAACCAAGAGCTACTCGCTCCACGTTTGGCACACTCCCGGTCCCGGCGATCTGAAGTCGTATTGGGTCGTCTACAACATCCCCGCCAACGTGACGAAACTGGAGCAGAACTCGAAGGCGGTCGGCCAACTCGGTCTCAACGGAAAGAATCGCCGCGAGTACGACGCGATGTGCTCCAAAGGACCAGGACTTAAAACCTATCACGTCACCGTCTTCGCCCTCTCCGCCGAACCAAAGCTCACCCCAGATCAAGCCAATCGAGCCGGTTTACTCGCAGCGATCAAAGACATCACGCTTGCTGAAGGAACGTTGGATTTTCAATTCGAGCGAAAGAAGTAAGGATCATTGCATCAACAACTGTCGGGATTTGGTGAGCCGGGTGCCGTAAGGTCCCGGACTTTTCGGCGAAGAATCCGGGGCCTCATGGCACCCGGCTCACCTTGCCCTTCAGATTGAAGCCGTCAGTTGTTGATGCGCCGATCCTAAGTCGGAACTCCGCGAAAGCAGCCGTTATAAAGGCATCGACTTCTGGTCTCACTAGTCCGATGACAATCATTCCTGCGAGAGGGCTTAGCCGACCTTTTGCAGCGATTTGGCGGCGATTGGCTGCGCTTGGGCGACGAGTGGAAACTTCAGCGTGAAGGTCGTTCCCGATCCCACGGCACTCTCCACGCGGATGCGGCCTCCGTGAGCCTCCATCACATCGCGAGCCAGTGACAAGCCGAGGCCCGTTCCACCTTGGCCCTGTTCATCGGCGGTTTTCGTGGTGAAGAACGGCTCGAAGATGCGGCGGAGTTTCTCGGCCGGGATGCCGCTTCCCGTATCACGAACACTGATCTCGGCGTGACCCGATTCGACGTTCGATCGTACGCCAACGGTGAGCGTTCCCCCCGACTCCATGACTTGCCGGGCGTTCACGATCAAGTTCAGCAGAACCTGCTGAACTTGTCCCGAGTTCACGTTGGCCAGCGTCGGGCTGGCACACTCGGTGATCAATTTGATGCGGAACCGTTGCAGGTCTTTCTCTACCAAGACCAACACGTCCTCAACCAGCATGGTGAGGTTCATGGGTTCGCGACGATCCGCTTGTTGGCGCGCATACGACAACATTCCGGTGGTGATTTTCGCGGCGCGTTGTCCCGCGAGCAGGATTTTGTCAAACGCCTTGTCACGCGTCGCGGCGTCCTTGTGACGAACGCCCATCTTCGCGTAGTTGATGACGGTCATCAGGATATTGTTGAACTCGTGCGTGATCGACGCCGCGAGGACTCCTACAGAACTCATCTTCTGAGCCTGCAAAAGTTGCTGCTGCATCGTCACGAGCCGGAGTTCGAGTTCGGTGACTCGATTGTCCGTGCCACGCTCGATGAGTTCCTCAGTCCCGATCATCCTTGCCCCTCGTCTGTGTGACGGTTGTCTTCCGTGATATCGCACGTGTGGAGAATCTCCGCTTCGGGTCTATCGGATTGCAGACAGACGCGACTTCATGCTCAGTAGCGCCAGCGTGGACTCGGTGCCGATCTCGGGCCGCATGTCCAAATTGGATCGGCCCGGTAAGGCTGCACGTCGCGCGAAGCTACGTCGAACGGGCACACTTAGCCGCCTGCTGTGAAGTCGCGGTGATGCAGGCGACCCGCGTGACGTTCCATTGGAAATCCGAACACGAACACCGACTGCCCAAGTACTCAACAGACTTTGCGCGGGATTCCAAGTGCCCGACGCATTGCTGAATGCCAACAAGCACAGCCCAGTCGGACCCGACCGGGCTGTGCTGCGGCAACAGTTGCCGGTGAGTCTGTTGTGGAGACCGCGTTTACTCCGAGAGCAGTGAACTGCCCGTCCGCAGGCAGAGGGATGAGGCCGGTGAACAGAACTCGCAGCATGGCTGTTCCCTCAGTCGCTGGATTGAGAACACTTGATCGTAGAGTGACGGCGCTCATTCGTGATCGGAGTCGCAAAGCGGCGGTAGCCAGTAGCCGTGGGTGTCAACCCACGGTGTCGAACAGGTCGTGTCGGGGAGTCGCGAAGCGACGACAGGAGGAGGATTCCACCCTCGGCGCTGCTGCCGCCGCTTTGCGGCTCATTCACTTCGAGCGTTTCCAACTGCGGGTTGACACCCGCAGCTATTGGCTGACATCGCTTCGCGATTGAAGACGGCACGAATCGGACCGCCAATTGACAACGGCACCTTGCAAGTCATTTGCCTTCGGACAACATCGGTTCGCGTGGTTGGTTGATCTCTGCGATCCATTCTGCCACCTCATCCGGAGGAATCTGACGGACGTTCTCAATCTGAGAGCGTGGCACCGTCAATTCTGCGGATGTCTCGATGGCAACTACACCCCTCTCCGCCTCCGACACGCACTGAGTCGTGACATCGGTCAACGTAATGGAATCTCTGTCCACCTGCTGGACCAGCCCAAAGTGCATTTTCATGGTTTTTGAGGATCCCTGCCCCTGCCATGGCGTGTAGACGAAATACCACTGGCCGGCTGGCATCTCTAGGATTTCGATCCGTCTCTGACTGAGTTTCTCTTCACGCTGCGGATTCGGTAACAGGAAGCTGGTGTCCGGGAGGTGGACGTCTAAAACGCCGAACGGAGTATTCTGGCTGCTGGAGTCGTTGTTCTCAGCGATTTCAAAGGGCGTGTTTGTGATTTCGTGGTAGCGTCGAAACAGGTCCGCTTTCTCGGCAGTGATCCGGTTGAACCACATGAGTTGTGTTCGACGGATGGTCACGGGAGCAGACTCGTTCTTGCAAGACTCCAAGCAGTACTCAAAGGATGAACCAACGAGCGGCAGACGGCGCAGGGCCGATGTCGAATCGAAGAGAGTGCATTTCGTGACATCCGTCAGCGTGAGCGAATTCTCGTCACACGCCTGGAGTCGTCCCACGTATCCGTTATGGAAGATGCCACGGACCATGAGAGAGTGGCCATCCTTTTCCGGAAGACGAACCTGATACCACTCACCCGGCACGAGCAATTGCATTTCCTGCGCGGAAACCGGGGTGGTGTCGTATTTCGGGAATCCGGTTTGGGAGGTTGTCTCCTGACGTGGAAACACGGCACACCCGGTCAGCAGGCTGAAGATCAAACCAATAAACAGACCTCGCAGCATGGCTGTTCCTCAGACGTTGAAATGAGAGCGCTTGCTCGTCGGGTACCATCGACGGAATGCGAGTCACGGAGTGACTCGCCTACGTAGCTCAGTCACTCCGTGACTGGGATTTGCAGCCTGACATCAGTCGATAGACCGACCACTACAAATCAGTGACCCGCAAACAAATGCAGCCCGGCTGCGAGGGGCAGCCGGGCTGGCGTGTGTGTTCGTCGTCGATCAGGCCGCACGCTGTTCGGACTCAAGTTGAACGGTCTCGGGGGTGGGGTTCGCAACGGGAGTGAAGATCGTGGGCGTCCATCCCTTCAGGTTCGAGCCTGGTCCACCGCGTGGCGGATAGCCGTATTCACGAAGCTTGCCCGACAGCGTCCGAATGCCGATTTGCAAAGCCTTCGCCGTCTTCTCGCGATTACCCGCGAAGCGATTGAACGTCGCTTCGATCAGTTTGCGTTCCATCTCGGCCAGCGTGAGACCGGGGAGAGCGTCGGCCGCCTCTTCGGTGATGTCGCGCGGTGTGAGCCACGCTTCGATCATTGGACAGTTCAACTTCGTGCCCCAGTCGAGGGCACAAGCACGTTCGACGACGTTTTCCAGTTCGCGCACGTTGCCGGGCCAGTCGTGCTTTTGCAGCAGGTGCAGCGCATCGACCGTTAGTGAACGCGGCGGCTTCCCTTCGCGACCAGAAACGCGACGTAGGAAGTGTTCAGTCAGCGGAGCGATATCGTCTTTGCGAGAGCGCAGCGTTGGTAGCTCGATCGAACACGGAGCGATCGCTTCATGTAGATCACGTCGGAAGAGACCCTTCACGACGAGGGCCGCCAGATCGACATGCGTGCCGAATACGAAGCGAACATCGAAGCGAACTCGTTCGCCCGACTGCGGGTGCTCAAAGCGTTGATCGCGGATCAGTGCGATCAGCAGCTTCTGAACGGGGAGTGCCATGAACTGCACTTGTTCGAGCAGCAGTGTGCCACCCTCCGCCAACTCCAACCGACCAGCGTGACGTTGTTGTTGACCGAACTGTCCCGCGACACTCTCACCGAACAGTTCTTGTTCGAGCGTTTCGGCGGACAGAACACTGCAATCGAGTTTGACGAACGGCCGATGCGCGCGAGGACTGGAATCGTGAATGGCCTGTGCCACGAGGTCGATTCCCGAACCCGGCTCTCCGTGCAATAGCGCAGACTCAGTTTGTTCACCGGCCGCTTGAACCTTTTGACGCAGCGTGTGCATGGCCGAACTGTGTCCGACCATCTCGCGCAGGTTGCGGTTGTTGAGCTGCCGTTTGAGGCGGCGGTTCTCACCCTGCAACCGCGACTTGTTCACGGAGGCCGTGATCGCGAGTCCGAAGTATTCGGGCGTGTATGGCTGGTGCAACAGGTCGATCCCGTTGGCAGCGGGGAACAGGCGTGGGCCTTCACCGCAGGGTGTGCCCACGAGGCACAGGGGCTGCGTGGCGAGTCCCTTCTGTTGAATCAGACCAGCCAAGGCACCCACCGTTTCACCGACGGGCAGCGCTCCGATCAGACAGGCTTCGCTGGCTTGGGCAGTCAGGGCATGAGCGGCCGCGTCGTGAGAAGCGACGACGCGACAGGTATGACCGGAGGCGATGACATCGCGTTCCAGTCGTTGTGACTCATCGAGATCGCACGAAACAATCAGGATGTTGGGTGGAGTCTCCACAGTCGGTGCGCTGGCGGCAGCCGCGCGCTGGGGAAACGGAATCACATTCGGTTGGGCGAACGACATAAAGTCACCGTGATCTGGAGGAACGACGGAGTGAAGGGCGCGTACGGCGGACGCTCCGCCGAACGCGAGTTCTTCGGTGACA
>JAYTXB010000411.1:0-3708 GCA_043743205.1 Schlesneria sp. | reverse complement strand
CGGCACGACGACCCCGTGATGGTGAATCACAGGGGCCGCAGGACTGGATGTGGTGACGGTCCAGATCGTGTCGCCGACCTTGGAGGCCACTCGCACCGAACCGGAATTCGTCGAACACATCGCCCGCACGGTGAAGATCAACAACACAGTGAAGATTGATGACACCGCCGAATGGGCCTCGTGATCGACAGCCTCAACCCACACCAGTCGCCCGGAGGCTTGTCGGATTAGTCGTTTAAGTCTTCGTCATCAGCATCGTTGCGGTATTGGAGCGCAATCAAGAAGCGATACCTCTCAAGCCAATTTGCATCAATTGTCCCTTGCTCATCACTACCCATTTCGTGGTATGCAAGCGAGTTCCAGAACACTGGATCACGGCGCACAGCAATCAATTCATCAAGAGCATTCAAAACTGGTGTGATCACGTTCGACCTCACTGTCGTACTCTTGCTCTCAAGGTATTACCGCTATTCAACAGCCCGCTTCGCCAGACCGACCGCTTCGGCGCAGAGGGACTTGGCGAGTGAATCGTCCGGGGCTTCGGCGATGACGCGGATGATCGGTTCGGTGTTGCTGGCGCGGACTTGGACCCAGCGATCGGGCCAGTCGAGTCGCAGGCCGTCGCCTTCCGTCGCCGTGGCTGAAGCGTAGGCCGCTCGCAGCGCGGCACATGCACGATCGACTCGTTCGCGCGGGCAGTGCAGTTTGTCTTTGACGATCGTGTACTGAGGCAGCGTATCGACCCATTCGGCCAGCGACGCGGGACGCGCGGAGGCTCGCCGCTGGGCGAGGCCATCCAGCACGTAGGCCATGCTGACAAAGCTGTCTCGCACGTAACCGACCTGCGGTTCGATGACCCCGCCGTTGCCTTCGCCTCCCAGCGTCGCGTTCACGGCACGCATCATCGAGACCACGTTGGCCTCGCCGACATGTGACCGATGAAACTCGCAGCCATGCTTTGCGGCGAGATCAGCAGTGACGCGACTGGTCGAGCCGTTTACGACGACCGGTCCCTTCCGGCGCGAGAGAACATGATCGGCACACAGTCCGAGCGTCAGTTCTTCGCCGATGTAGCGCCCCGTGTTGTCCACGATGGCGAGCCGGTCGGCATCGGGGTCTTGCGCGAAGCCGACATCGGCTCCCTGCGTTTGGACGGCAGACATCAATGACGTGAGATTGACTCGCAGTGGTTCGGCCGGATGCTCGAATTGCCCGTCGGCCACTTCGCCCATGACGGTGACATTGCAACCCAACTCGCGCAGTAAGCTTGGGCCGAGGACCGATCCCGAACCGTGATTACAGTCCAGCACGACCTTGAACCGGCACGCCTTGATCGCTGCAACATCGACCAACCGGAAGACTCGCCGCTGATGTTCGCTGCTGGGGTCGGCGACAACTTCTAACGAGCCAAGTCCCGACCAAGTTCGATACCGGGGCGAGCCATTCAGTACCGCCAGCAGTTGCTCACCGAGTCCCTTGTCGAGGACCGACCCCTGCGCCGAGAAGGGCTTCAGTCCATTCCACTCGATCGGATTGTGGCTGGCGGTCAGTTGCAAGCCACCCGCCGCACCGAGCGCCGTCACCATCACTCCGCAGGTCGGGGTCGAGGCGACGCCCAGATCCAGCACCTTGCAGCCGGTCCCCAAGAGTCCCGCCAAGACCGCGTGCCGCAGCATGTCACCGGTCGATCGTCCATCGCGCGACAGGACGACAGTTCCGCCCTTCAACATCGTCCCCAAGGAGGCCGCGAACCGTGTGACGTATTCGGGGTCGAGGCCGTCGCCGACGATGCCTCGTAAACCAGAGATGCTCAGAATCCGTTCTGTCATGATGTCTCGTGTGGAAGGTTGAGAGTGGAAGGTTGAGGAGAAGTTGTGATGGACGGGCGAGCTGAACAGCCCGCTGAAAAAGTAACCCGAAGCGTGAGCGAGGGACGGTGGTGTTATAAAGATTTCGAGAAAGTCGTCCCTCGCTCACGCTTCGGGTTATTTCAAATCCCCTTTTTCAACCGGCTGCTCATTGGGACGGTTCATAGCGAAGTCACTTAACGGAGGGAATGGGAACGACGGCGAAGATTTCTCGAACCCGTCTTGTCACGTCGGACAGCGAGGTCTAATGTTGTCGGTACGTTTGCGTTCTTGATTTTAAGGGTTTGTCGAAAGGTCCGTCAGGCATGACCCCAGGGCATCAACCGGGTGATCCGGTCATCTACCGCGTCCAAAAGAACAGCACTGATCCCGGCCCGCGTGCCCGTGAGGTCCATCCGTCGCAGCATGGCGAGCTGTACTCGTACCAAGTGGACAAGTTCTGGGCTGTGGCCGAAGTCTTGTCGGACGGAAGCCTGAAGCTGGTGACGCGAACAGGGAAACAGCACATCGTCTCCGCCGATGACCCTCGGCTTCGCGCTGCTCGCTGGTGGGAACGCTGGCTCTACCGTAACCGCTTCCCGACCTTGCCCCTCACCAATCAGGTCGCGCCTTCGGACTGAAATGGCGCTGACCGTCGCCCCGTACTTCGACGCCGTGGAACACCGTGTCCTTCGTAGGATGGGCACTCTTGCCCGTCCGGTTTTCGTTGGCCCGGAATCGAAGTCAAAAGCAAGACGGGCAGGAGTGCCCATCCTACGAGACATCACATTTCACCCACTTTCAGACTCTCTCGACAACTTCCTTGTGTGCGCCCCAAACGACGAATACCATGTGCCGCCTTGTTCGCGGCCGGGTGTTGTTGGGTGTGCGACCCACGAACCGCTGCGACGTTTGTTCGGAAAGTTTTGCGTCGATGAAGCATGTTTTGTCCGCGATGGTGATGAACCAACCGGGTGTGCTCGCTCACATTTCGGGAATGCTCGCATCGCGAGCGTTCAACATCGAAAGTCTGGCGGTCGGTGAGACCGAAAACGCCGAGTTCTCACGCGTGACGTTCGTCGTCGCGGGGAACGACAAGGTGTTGGATCAAGTCCGTAAACAGCTCGAAAAGATCATCACCGTCGTCAAGGTGGTGGACTATCAGAATCAAGCTGTGGTGGAACGTGACCTGATGCTCATCAAGGTCGCCACAGGCTCCGGCACGCGGACGGAGATTCGGGAGATGGTCGATATCTTCCGAGGCAAGATCGTCGATATCGGGGCCAGCCATGTCATCGTCGAACTCTCCGGTTCCGAAAACAAACTGACGGCATTCGTCGATCTGATGCGTCCGTTCGGCATCATCGAAATGGTTCGCACGGGGCGCGTGGCCTTGGCACGCGAGACATCCCTGTCGATCGAATCCGCCTTGCAACCGCCACCAACTTACGAAGCGGCGGCACTCGGCGAGTAGCTCAGCGGGATTCCGAACCCGCCGCACGACAACTGAACTTCTGTAACGACCCTCCTCCTTTTCAATCGAGACGAGAACCACGATGGCCGCGAAGGTTTACTACGACGACGATGCCGACCTGTCCCTGCTGAAGGGCAAGACCATTTCCATCCTCGGCTACGGCAGCCAAGGTCACGCTCAAGCTCAGAACCTGCGCGACAGCGGCTGCAACGTCGTCATCGGGCAGCGCCCCGGCAGCAAGAACTACGATCTGGCCGTCAGCCATGGCTTCACGCCTGTCTCGCTGGCTGAAGCGACCAAGGTCGGTGATCTGGTCAACATCCTGCTCCCCGACGAAGTTCAGGGCGACGCCTATAAGAGCGACATCCGGCCGAACCTCAAGCCGGG